>NZ_JYHN01000064.1:0-267146 GCF_000954015.1 Clostridium sp. FS41 | reverse complement strand
TTAAAGCAGCAAGCGAAAGCTTCAGCTATGATGGAAAGCCACACAGCAACAATGGGTATGAAGTGGTCGGAAACGTAGGAACGGATACGATAAGCGCAGTAGTAGAGGGAAGCATCACCTACCCAAGCCAGAGCCCCGTGGATAATAAGGTAGTAAGCCATACATTCACAAGCGGTGAGGAGGGCAACTACAGCGTGCAGTACATGGACGGAAGTTTGACCATGGAATACGGTGAGCAGATTGAAATCACCATCACAGCAGCAAGTGAGAGCTTCCCGTATGATGGAAATCCGCACAGCAATGCGGGCGTGACTGTAACAGAAGGAAACCTGATAGCAGGTGATCGTCTGGTAGCAGAAGCAGAAGGAAGTATCACTAATGTAGCGGATACATTTGCAGGAAATAACCTGGTAAAGGAAGGCTACAAGGTAATGAACGGTGATGAGGATGTGACGGCCAAGTACAAGATCACACCCCAGACAGGAACCTTAACAGTGACACCGAAGGAAGTAATTATCACAGCAGCAAGCGAGAGTTTCATCTATGATGGAACCTTGCACAGAAATGGTGGATATGAGGCAACTGGAACCGTAGGAGCGGATGCAGTAAATGCAGTGGTAGAGGGAAATATTACCTACCCAAGCCAGAGCCCTGTGGATAATAAGGTAGTAAGCCATACATTCACAAGCGGTGAGGAGAGCAACTACAGCGTACAGTACATGGACGGAAGTTTGACTATGGAATACGGTGAGCAGGTTGAAATTACCATCACAGCAGCAAGTGAGAGCTTCCCGTATGATGGAAATCTGCACAGCAATGCAGGCGTGACTGTAACAGAAGGAAACCTGATAGCAGGTGATCGTCTGGTAGCAGAAGCAGAAGGAAGTATCACTAATGTAGCGGATACATTTGCAGGAAATAACCTGGTAAAGGAAGGCTACAAAGTAATGAACGGTGATGAGGATGTGACGGATAAGTACAGTATTACGCCTCAGTCTGGCACCTTAACAGTAACACCGAGGGAAGTAATTATTACAGCAGCAAGCGATAACTTTAGTTATGATGGAAATCCACACAGCAATGATGGATATGTGGCAATTGGAACTGTGGGGATGGATGCGGTAAGCGCAGTAGTAGAGGGAAGCATCCTCTACCCGAGCCAGAGTCCGGTGGATAACAAGATAGTAAGCCATACATTCACAAGTGGCGAGGAAAGCAACTACACCGTTCAGTATGTAGATGGAAGCCTGACCATGGAATATGGTGAACAGCTGGAGATTACCATCACAGCAGCAAGTGAGAGTTTCCCATATGATGGGAACACACACAGTAATACAAGTGTAATCGTAACAGAGGGGAACCTGATAGAGGGAGACCAGTTAGTAGCAGAGTCCACCGGAAATGTTGTTAATGTGATAGACAGTATTGCTGGAAATAATCCAGTAGCGGAAGGTTATAGAATCATGAATGGTTCTGAAGACGTAACTGCTAAATACACTATTACACCGGTTGCTGGAACATTAGAGGTAATCCCGAAAGAAGTAACCATCACTGCTATATCAACGAGTAAAGATTATGGTCAGCAAGATCCAATTTTCACTGGAATAGTTGAAGGATTGATTGCTGAAGATGATTTAGGAACTGTAACATTTAGTCGTATGCCGAGCGATAATGATAAAGAGAATGTTGGAGATGATATTTCATTGACTGCATTCTATGCGCCAAATACGAACTATAAAGTAAAAGTTGTTCCGGGTAAATTAGTAATTATGGCCTCGAACGAAAATGCAGTACTTGTTACTGGGCGTGAAATCACATATGACGGAAATGCTTATGGCTTGACTGATGCGCATGCAGTAAGAGATGGTTCAACCTTACATTACTCAACTGATAATGTGACCTTTACAGAAGAAGCGCCAACCTTTACAGAATCAGGAGTCTACGTAGTATATGTGAAGGCTACTAATCCCAATTACCTTGAAACGCAGGTTGTAGAAGGAAAAGTGATCATTCATAAACGTGATATTACATTTACAGCCGATTCTGCAAGTAAAACATATGACGGAACACCGCTGACAAATGATTCTGCAACAGTTAGTTCAGGAACAATTGTAAAGGGGCAGACATGGACAGTAAAAGTAACTGGTAGCCAGACTGCTGTAGGAACAAGTAAGAATGTAGCAAGTGGAGCAGTTATACAAGATGGAGATAGGGATGTGACTGCAAATTACAATATTAGTTACATTTCAGGTGACTTAACCGTCAAATCCTCAGGCAGCAGCGGAGGCGGCGGAGGCGGCGGTGGTTCTACCCCAGGCCGTGTAACCCCATCCGAAGGTGGCCCAGGCGTAACCATTATGCCGGAAGACGTACCATTGGCACAGCTTCCAGGATCACCAGTTGACACAACGCTCATTGATGACGGAGAGATTCCGTTAGCAGGGCTGCCAAAGACAGGACAGAGTTCTGTTAAGTCAACACTTACAATGATGATGTCCGGTATCTTCCTTGTGCTGACGGCTATGAGCAAGAAGCGAAAAGAAGAGGATTCCTGATAATCGGAAGGTAAACAAAAATTAAGTATTAAATAAGAAAGAAGGCGGCATCTGACGGCTGAGAAATCAGCCGGAGGGTGCCGCCTTCTTTGCGTTTTGAGGTGAAAAAATCTCATATTACTCATACAAAAATCAACACATGTCTAATAATACGATTACAAAACAAATTTACGTTTTTCCTAAAAATGTAACTGATTTGTAACTGTGGTTTGATATACTGTTTTTAGAAAATAAAAACCTGTTTTTGGAAAATAAAGATCTTAAGAGAGGAGAAACAATATGGAAAGAAGAAGTGGAGCCAGGGCAATTGTAAGAAACATGCACAGTGTGCAGAGAAGATTTCTTGCATTTGTACTTGCGGCAGCGATGATCTTCACAAATGTGGGCGCAAATATGAATCAGCATATGCAGCCGGCTCATCGGAATCAGTTACATTTTCAATGAGCGGTTCACAGCTTGTGAAAGCCGTTGAAGAGGCGATTGCCGATGGTAATGAAATTACAGCAGATGACCTCGATTTCACCAATGGAAAGATCGCTGAATTTGAGGAATTATTATTTGGGGAAGGTAAGATATACGAGGCGTTCCCCGATCCGGAAGGCGGCAGCATGGATGCTGAACTGAGAGTGTTTGTACGTCTGCCCGAGGATGCCGATGACATGTACATGGTAACCGGCGATGAGGAGATTATCTTCTTATATGTAAACAACGGAGAGGGGACCATCAGCTGTACCACAGAGATCACAAGAATGGATGATGGTACGGAAAAAGTTAAAAAGACCAAGCGGGTAACTGTAAAGAGTTACGAGGCAGCATACGGTGATGAGGAAGTCAATATTATTTCCAAACCGGTTGAGACACCTGCCCCCGAGGAAACACAGGAACCATCTGCAGAAGAGACAACTTCTCCCGCAGAGACCGTGAATCCGGAAGAAACAACCGTACCGGATGAGAATGTAACCGTACCGGAAGAAACAACTGTACCGGAAGAAACCACTGCCGCAGAAGAAAGCACTTCTCCGGATGAGAGTACAACTGCTCCGGAAGAGACAGATGCAGCAGATGCAACCACAGCAGCTCCGGAAGAAAGCCAGACAGAGGCGCAGCCGGAAGAAACAACAGAAGCCGCTGAGGAAAATACTCCTGAAACAGAGGCTCCTAAGACTGAATCAGCTGAACCGGTGGCATCCATCATGCGTCATTACGCTCCGGTAGTTGCAGACAGCGAGAACAGCGAAGCAGCACCTGAGGCAAAGGAAGAGACAGAAGCTCCTGAACCGGAAAAAGAGGAAGAACCTAAGGGTACAGAAACTCCTGAAAAAGAAGATGCAGCCGAAGTAACAGAAGCAACAGAAGCAACCGAGGAGATTACAGACACTTCGGAAGCAGCTGATCCCACCGAGTCCGCACAGGCTCCCGAGGAATCAGCAGAAGATACAATCGCTGAAGCTGACGAAGAGACCACTGTACCGGATACAGAGGACACAACACCGGCAGAAAGCGATTTTGCAGACAGCAGCGAAAGCAAGGCAGATGTGCCTTCAGAGCCGGAAGAAACGGTTGGAACCGCTACATCATCCACCGCAGAGCAGACAAAGGAAGCTCCTTCAGAGGAGACCCATGTTTCCAAGGCCGGAACAGCGGATCTGGTTGGAATGGGGTATTGCTCCACTGCAAAGGCATATGTAACTACCATCAACCAGCTGAAGGCTTTGGATGATTTTGACGGGTACAAGGTTTCTTACGCTGTTTACCCCGAGGCAAGCGCACGGATCGTGGAAGGACTCAGGGGCGTGGAAGAAGGCGGAACATTAACCTTTGGCGTTAAGAACCAGCTTGGTTCCGCAATTGATTATGTTTCTGTCAATGATGAGATCATTGAGGCTGACGCAGTTGTTGATAATGACAATGGTTCTCAGACAGCATGGTATTCTGTTCCGGATATCTATGAAGAGCAGGATGTACAGGTTTATATGAATGAAACCATGGCGCATCCGGCAGTTGAGCTGGAACCCATTGTGATGGAAGACGGCGTGATCATTTATATCAGTGCAGACGAAGGCGTTCTCCCTGTTGGAGTGACGGCATCCGCTGCAAGGGTAAATGAAGATGTTGAAAATGCAGTAAAAGAAACCGCGCAGGCAGATGCGGATGGCGCAGTTGTTTCATCCGTTATGGCTTATGATATTAACCTCTGGTTAGGCGATAAGCTGCTGGATTCCGACATCTGGGGCGGAAGCAAACGGGTAAAGGTAACATTTGCGGGAGCTCCTGTACAAGAGCAGAATGCCCAGTCCGACAACGTTGAGGTTATGTATGTTGAGACTGTTCAGGACAATGACAAGAATGAGAAAGAAAAGGCAGCTGCACAGGAGATCGATATTACGGCAGCGGATATTGTGAATGTGGAAGCGGTTGGTACATCCGTTGATGAGGCATCCGTATCATTTGAAGCAAAACATTTTTCCATCTATGCAATTGTTGGTACAGAATATCATAAGGACTCCTATACAATGTATGCGGGGCAGACCATAACCCTTCAGGCACGCAATGCCTCCACTGGGGGAACATGGACTTCATCTGATCCCAGTATAGTGAGCGTGACAAAGAGCGGAACTGACTGGTATCCATATGCGCTTGTTCATGCCAATGATGCCGGCAGCAAGAAGGTGACTATTACCTATTCATATTATGCATGGGGAAGCCGGCGCACACAGGAATTTGAAATTACCGTTAAACGGAATGAAGTAAAAGCATATTTCTATGTTCAGAGGCCCGGCATGGATCCTGGTTCATTGCTGGATAAGGATTGGAAGTATGTAGGGCAGGGAAATATTGATGTAAGCGGTATTAAGAATCAGTATGGAACGGATATGGCAGGAGGAAAGGGACATTACAGTCTTGATGATCCGGCCAGCAGAGTCATTACCTACCCGGCTGATGCCAATATTAAGAAAGTCATAGCAGACCTTTACGAAGTTTCGGTTAATGACATTGATGTGGAAATTTCATACGCACCTTACAAAATAACCTATCCCATGGGATGGGTGGATGCAGATGGAACAGGACATGACGCTAACAAGGCAGTCTACCATGTGGATATGACAGCCAGCGTAACCACCAAAGAGAAGGCTACGGCAACCTATTGGCTGTGGGATGCAGGTGAAAGCGGATACCAGCCCGTGGAGAGCTATGATGTAAAGATTGGTGATACTACATCACCTAAGAAGAACTATCCTGCTTCTAAGACAGCAGACGGTGTGGAGTATGTATTCAGCGGATGGTACACAGACGCTGACCGCAGCCAGACAGCCAAATTCCCGTATCAGGTTGACAAGATGGCTAACTTCTATGCCAAGTATATTCCGAATCCATCTATAACGGTTCATTACGAGGCCATAGGGGGAGGAAGCGTATCTCCAACCAAAGAAGATTTTAAGGCGTATACTGAAAATCCAAAGGGATCAACAGGAACAACACCTTCAGGATACGTGTTTAAGGGATGGTTTGACAATGACGAGGGTGCGGGAGAACCTATTTCTACCGACCTTAAGTTCACACCCAGCAAGCCGGAAGGCGGATGGATTGACGGAATGACCTTCTACGCAGTGTGGGAGGGAGCTATGGATACCCTTACCTACGATGCAAATAAAGGCGCCGGAACCATGGAACCAAGTAAAGGAAACGTGGGCGGTGGTGTCATTGTAAAGGAAAATGAGTTTACCAGAGACGGATACTACTTTGCAGGTTGGAATACAGAAGAAGACGGAACAGGCGCCGCCTATGAGCCGGGTGAAACATATACTCTGACCGCAGGGGATGACATTTTGTTCGCAGTGTGGAAGGAAGTAGGAACCTTTAAGGTTTGGGCATATTATCCTGATATAAATCCTGATCTCAGCTATGGCGACTGGATTGAAATGTATGAGGACTACGGCCCTGATAATGCTCCATTGACCTACAAAAAGAATGGAACCCAGAGCGGTGAGGACCTGACCCTTGATGGGGTAAATGAAATTCTGGCATACAGCAAAGCTCAGACTGAATTGGCCCATGAAGGGGCTCAGATCAGTTCCGTATACCTGCAGTATGAGACAGATGAAACAGACACAGGGTGGTCTGCTGCAATTTATGCCACATTAAAAGACAGCAAAGCTATTGCATTTGAAGGATTAAGTGACGAAGTATTCCATGAAGGCAAAGAGTCGCGCCTGCACATCACCTACAGACTTCCAAGAACCGTTGAGGTGGAATACTGGAAGAGTACGGGAACAGGCTATGAACAAGTGGCTGATGAAGGATACAAAGTAGGTCCGGCATATGTATATGCGTATGATGATATTAACATTTCAGAGACCTCCACGTCCCAGCAGGATATCTTAAAGATAGTTCCGGATTCCCTGCCAGGATACAGTGTGGATAAAGCAGTCTATCTGACGGGAGACAGCGTTCCCACGGGAACAGAGAATGCATTAGCTGGCAAGTACCGCGTGAAGGATACCAGAGCAGTCCAGAGGATCTGTATATTATTAGAAGAAAATGAGGATGTAACCTTAACTTATGTGGCAGGCATTGGCGGCAGTGTGAACCCTGAAAGCGAAACGGTCGCTCCGGCAACCGGTATTGCAGAAGGTTCCGAAGCAACACCATTGCCAGGTTACCACTTTGTGAACTGGACAGTGAATGACCGGGAGGTGGGAACCACCCCAGTCTTAGACACTCAGGAAATCGATGCAGTGGCAAAAGCCGGCGGCATTTATAAAGCAACTACGTTTAAGGCTAATTTTGAAGAGGATGCGGATGTAACCATCAATTATGTGGCAACAGCGGGCGGAAATGTCAGTGTACCAAGTGAAACCCTTGCCCCTGTTACCGATGACGCGGCTGGCTCCACCGCAAGCTCCCTGCCCGGATATCACTTTGTGAACTGGACCAATGAAAAGGGAATTGAAGTCAGCAAAGACTTAAAGTATGTGCCGGCGCGGGTGAATGGCTTGAATGTAGCTGCTACCTATACGGCGAACTTTGCAGAAGATTCTAATATTACCATTTTATACAGGGCAACAGAAGGCGGAACTGTGAAGCCATCCTATGAAACCCTTGCACCTGTAAGCGGTAATGCAGCAGGTTCCGTGGCGGAAGCGCTGCCCGGTTACCATTTTGTAAAATGGACCAACACAGCAGGCGATGTAGTGGGCGAAGACCCTGCATATGTGCCTGCCAAGATAAACGGAATGAATGTGGCAGCTATTTACACAGCCCATTTTGAAGAAGATGCAGATGTAACTATTAAGTATGAAGCAACAACAGGCGGAAGCGTAGATCCTGAAAGCGAGACACTTGCACCGGTGACAGATGATGCAGCAGGTTCCGAGGCAAAGGCACTGCCGGGATATCATTTCGTAAACTGGACCAATGCGGACGGAGAACAAGTCAGCACGGATCTGAATTATGTACCTGCCAAAGTAAACGGACTGAATGTGGCAGCTACTTACACAGCCCATTTTGAAGAAGATGAAGATGTAACGATTGAATACAGAGCAACAGCAGGCGGAAACGTAGATCCTGGAAGCGAGACACTTGCGCCGGTGACAGATGATGCAGCAGGTTCCACAGCAGCAGCATTGCCGGGTTACCATTTCGTGAAGTGGACCAATGCAGCCGGAGACGAAGTCGGCACAGATCTGAAATTTGTACCTGCCAAAGTAGATGGACTGAATGTGGCAGCCGTTTACACAGCCCATTTTGAAGAGGATGCAGATGTTACCATCAAGTATGAGGCAACAACAGGCGGAAGCGTAGATCCTGAAAGCGAGACACTTGCACCGGTGACCGGTGTGGCAGCAGGTTCCGAGGCAAAAGCACTGCCGGGTTACCATTTTGTAAACTGGACCAATGCGGCTGGAGAAGAAGTGGGAACGGATCTGAACTATGTACCTGCCAAGGTAAACGGGCTGAATGTAGCAGCCACTTACACGGCACATTTTGAAGAAGATGAATCAGTGACAGTCAACTATGTGGCTGACATTGGAGGAACCGTTAACCGGGCAGAGGAGACTCTGGCACCGGCAACCGGCAAACCGGAAGGCGCAAAGGCAGCTGCGGAAGATGGATATGTATTTACCCATTGGACTAATGAGGCCGGTGAGAAGGTAGGAGTGGATGAAACCTTTATTCCAAAGAAGAATTCTGAAACTCAGGTATTTGAAGCAGATACCTATACAGCCCACTTTGCCATGAGAGGCGATTTAAGCTACAGGGTTGAATACTACTATGACGGAGTCTTAGGTGAAGTTGATACCAAGGACAATGTAACATTCGGAACAGAAATTCCATTTACCACAGTGCCAAGAGACTTTAACGGCAGGAACTATATCTTTGAAAGCGCCAACGGCCCCAGGACAGCAGGTTCTGACAGCAACGCCAATCTTGTGAAGGTATATTATGTATTAGATGATATTGGCGGGAAGGACCCGCAGACCCCGGATGGAATACCTGATAAATATCAGATCACCTTTACGTATGTGGCAGGCAATAACGGAACCGTCAGCGGGACCACCAGTGAGGTTCACACCATCCAGCAGATCACCAGGGATCCGGAGACCAATGAGATCATCAAGGTTGGCAGTGTAACACCGGCTCACCCAAGGGCAGATGTTACCACAGGCGCCAACAGCGGATACACGTTCAACAACTGGAGTATTGATGGAAATGCAGGTAAGACCTATATTAATACAGATGCAGTGAAAGCTGATTCATTTGTACAGGATACCACATTTATTGCAAACTTCAGATCCACCGGTGGAAGCGGCGGAAGCAGCGGCGGTGGAGGCGGAAGCACTTCCGGCGGAGCCGGACGCTATACTCAGACAGACGGAGGACCGGGAGTAGTAAGCATTAATCCCCAGGATGTACCATTGGCACCACTTCCCGAAACACCATTTACTACCATCGAGGATGATGAAGTACCGCTGGCACCACTGCCCAAAACCGGTCAGGGTTATGCCAAATCAACATTAACCATGGTGATGTCCGGTATCTTACTGATGCTGACAGCCATAAGCAAGAAGCGGAAGGAAGAAGAGTCCTGATAATCAGTAAAAATGGAATCAAACATGGAGTGAAATAAAATACAGGCAGCGCCCAATGGCTGGAAAACCAGCCGGAAGGCGCTGCCTTTTTGCCGCCAAGATATCCAAAAAAAGATTAAAATCGCCTAACCCATATTGCCATTGACTAACAGCCGTTGTGAGAATTAAACTATAATCAGACCAGGATAATACCGGAAAAGCAGGGCACAATAAATCTGACAGATCAAGATACATGGAGGTAGGGCTATGCAGTCATTGACAGAAGTTAAGGCAGGAACTGAATGCACCATTAAGTGGATGTTTGGGGCGCCCCAGGTGATGGAGCTCATGAACCAATATGATATAAAGGAAGGAAGCACCATCAGCGTGTTTGGCCAGGGATGGAACAGCACCATCATCGGACGGGATGATGTACGCCTTGCCATCGGAAGTGAGATCGCGGCGCGCATCAAGGTGTAAAGCCGGATGGAGCGTTTATAAGAAGAGATAAGCTGATACAGATATTGCGGATGCCGGGTTCATATCCCTTTCAGGATATGGATCCGGCAATCTTGTTGTCCCTGTCTTTCCCGCCATAGGGATGGAACGGATGTAATCTGATGACATATCATCTATAAAAATACGGGATTTAATGCTATAATTGAACACAGGTATGAATTTGGAAAGGGCAGGAGTGAGATCCGGTCCGGGAATCGCCGCAATAAAGGAAAAGGGGTATGGAAGGTATGGAAGAAATTACAGAACAGATCAGCCTTCCCTATGGAAGGGGATTGCTGCAGGCAGACATTTCCAAGAAACGGATCAGGGCTGTGCTGAACACAAAGCTTAACCGGTATGTGCCGGAGTTTTCTGAGGAGGAGCTGGTCAGGAAATCCCTGGAGCATCCCATAGGGAGCAAACGGTTAAGGGAACTGGCCCGGGGCAGGCAGAGGATCGTGGTCATTACCTCGGACCACACAAGGCCGGTGCCCAGCAGGATCACCATGCCTTTGATCCTCAGTGAGATCCGGGAAGGGAATCCCGGGGCGGATATAACCATATTGGTGGCCACCGGCTGCCACCGTGGCATGACGGAGGCGGAGATGAGCGCAAAATTCGGCGGGGACATTGTGGGAAAGGAAAAGATCGTGGTCCATGACTGTGACGACAGGGAACAGCTGGTGGATCTGGG
This sequence comes from Clostridium sp. FS41, assembly GCF_000954015.1. Classification (NCBI taxonomy): domain Bacteria; kingdom Bacillati; phylum Bacillota; class Clostridia; order Eubacteriales; family Clostridiaceae; genus Clostridium; species Clostridium sp. FS41. The sequence goes on along the minus strand of NZ_JYHN01000064.1, from coordinate 256,329 downwards.
TTATCTTCCTTCAGGAGGGCGTCTGATTCTGAACCGGCTGGCAGCGGAGGCGGATCTGCTGGTTGCTGAGGGATTCATTGAACCCCATTTCTTTGCCGGATTTTCAGGGGGACGAAAAAGCGTGCTTCCCGGCGTGGCGGCCAGGGAAACAGTACTGTATAACCACAATTCCGCCTTTATTGCTGACAGCTGTGCCAGGACCGGCCGGATCCAGGGCAATCCCCTGCACCGTGACATGCTTTACGCTGCCCGCAGGGCAGGGCTGGCTTTTATTGTTAATGTGGTCCTTAACTCAGATCATATCATTCTCAACTGCTTTAGCGGGGATTGCGACCAGGCCCATATTGAGGGGAGGAAATGGCTGCTGCCGCTTTGTAAGGTCAGTGCGGATCCGTCTGATATTGTGATCGTGACCAATGGCGGGTATCCCCTGGATCAGAACATGTATCAGGCGGTAAAGGGAATGACGGCGGCAGAGACCATTGTAAAGAAAGGCGGAGTGATCATCATGGCAGCCAGATCAGAGGACGGCCATGGCGGGGAGGCGTTTTACCGCACCTTCAGGGAGGAAGCGGACGAGGACAGGATTCTGGAAAAATTCTTGAAAACGCCGGCAGAGCGGACCATTGTTGACCAGTGGCAGTCACAGATATTTGCCAGGGTGCTTAAGAAGGCCAGGGTGGTATATATTTCTGATATGCCCGGTCAGCTGGTCAGGGAAATGCACATGATACCTGCGGGAAGCGTGGAGGAAGGGATCCGCACAGCGGACCGCCTTCTGGGGCGGGAGGATTCCCTGATCACTGTGATTGTGGACGGGGTATCTGTAATAACAGAGTGCAGCACCATGAAAGGAGACATATGTCAGAACAATTAATGACAGCAGCCGTATATCAAGGCAAAGGGAATATTGTCCTGGAGAAGCGCCCGGTTCCAAGGCTTTTGCATCCCCAGGATGCCATTATCAAAGTAACCCTTACCACCATCTGCTCCAGCGACATACATATCAAACACGGAGCCGTGCCAAAGGCTGTGCCGGGTACTATTCTGGGACATGAGTTTGTGGGGATCGTGGAGAAGATAGGAGCAGGGGTCAAGGGGGTCAGGCCGGGAGACCGGGTGGCTGTCAATGTGGAGACTTTTTGCGGGGAATGCTATTTCTGCAAAAGGGGCTATGTGAACAACTGCACGGACGAACACGGCGGATGGGCGCTGGGATGCCGCATAGACGGCGGGCAGTCGGAGTATGTAAGGATCCCCTTTGCCGACAATGGGCTGACAAAGATACCCGACCTTGTGACGGATGAGGCGGCATTGTTTACCGGGGATCTGCTTTCTACCGGCTACTGGGGCGCTGCCCTGGCTGAGATCAAGCCTGCCGATACCGTGGCCGTCTTAGGGGCAGGACCCACGGGGCTGTGCACCCTTATGTGCGCCCGGCTGTATGGCCCGGCCCGGGTGATCGCAGTGGATGTGTCGGATGAGCGTCTGGAGCTGGCCAAGGCCCGGGGGCTTGCGGACGTGACCTTAAATCCCCTCAGCCGGAATGTGGAGCAGGAGATCCTACGGCTGACAGATGGACGGGGGGCGGATGCTGTTTTAGAGGCGGCCGGAGGCAGGGACACATTCCAGACCGCCTGGAAGATTGCCAGACCTAACGCAGTGGTGTGTGTGGTGGCCATGTACGGGGAGGCCCAGACACTGCCTTTGCCGGATATGTACGGTAAGAATCTTGTGTTTAAGACAGGCGGCGTGGATGCGTCCTGCTGCGGACAGATCATGGAGCTGATCCGGGTGGGCCGCCTGGATACCGGCTGCCTGATCACCCACAGGACAACGCTGGATCATATAATGGAAGCATATGATGTATTTGAGAACAAAAAGGATCATGTGATCAAGTATGCGATCAAAGTGGAATAGGGGGAAATGCAGATGGCTGAATTTCTCTGTAAATAGCTAGGAATAGCGGGAAGTATGGCTGAAACAGTAAGATGGGGATAGAAAATACTGGAAAAATGATGTATGATAAAAGGAATGGCAAAAACAGAAAGACAGGTAGGCCATAGGCATGGCAGACCGGGGAAATGGGGTGTAGTATTGCAACAGTCAGATACGGATATGATTGAGGGTGGTATATTTAAGTCCATACTATGGTTTTCAATTCCACTGCTCATAGGAAACTTCTTTCAGCAGCTTTATAACACAGTGGATTCCTATGTGGTTGGAAATTTTGTGAATACCAATGCGCTGGCCGCTGTGGGGGCGTCCACGCCGGTGATCAACATGCTGGTGGGGTTCTTTATGGGGCTTTCAGCAGGCGCCGGCGTGGTCATATCGCAATATTTTGGGGGAAAGCAAAAAGAGGAGATGAGCAGGGCGGTTCACAGCTCTGTGGCTCTCACAGCGCTTCTCAGCATAGTGTTCACGGGAGCGGGCATGGTTCTCACCAAACCTCTGCTGCGGGCCATCGGGGTGCCGGAAGAGGTGCTGCCCCATTCTTCCCTGTATCTGCTGATCTATTTTGGCGGAATCACATTTTCCCTATTCTATAATATGGGCGCAGGCATCCTGCGGGCAGTGGGGGATTCAAAACATCCCCTGATCTATCTGGCTGTGGCCAGTCTCGTGAATATTGCCCTGGATTTTCTGTTTGTATGTGGGTTCCACATGGGGATTGCAGGTGTGGCCATTGCCACCATCATTGCCCAGGCAGTCAGCTCGGCCATGGTCCTGTATAAACTGATGCACACTCAGGAGGATTACAGGATCGAGCTGCGCAAGGTGCGTTTCCATAAAAAAATGGTCCGCCGGATCGTGTCCCTGGGATTTCCCGCAGCCCTTCAGCAGAGCATCACATCCTTTTCCAATGTGGTGGTGCAGTCCTATATTAATTTCTTTGGCGCGGCAGCCATGGCCGGGTATTCCGCCATGCTGAGGATCGATGGATTCCTGCAGCTTCCGCTTCAGAGTTTTAATATGGCCATCACAACATTTGTGGGCCAGAACATAGGAGCACGCAAGTATAAAAGGGTAAAAAAGGGAATCTGGGCCGCCTGGGCCATGTGTTCCCTGGTGATTCTTGTGGGTTCTGTCTGTATGTATTTCTTTGCATCATTCCTCATCAGCATCTTTACGGATGATGCCCAGGTGATCGCCAATGGAAGCGGTATGCTCCGGATATTCTCCACAGCCTACATCATCCTTCCTGTGATCCAGATACTCAACGGTGCATTAAGAGGGGCAGGGCTTTCCAAGATCCCAATGTTCTTTATGCTGGGCTGCTTTGTGGTCCTGAGACAGATTTATCTCATGATCGCGGTCCCCATGACCCACAACATGTTTGTGGTTCTTACAGGCTGGCCGGTTACCTGGGTCATCTGCGCCATCGGTATGCTGATCTATTATGTGAAAGCGGATTGGCTGCCCAAGGAGGCGGAGGAGCAGGGGGAGGTAAAAATCAATCAGTGTGAGCAGATATAAAAACAGATATTAAACAAACACAAAAAGTATGAATAAATGGAACACCGGATTTATGCAGTGAACGCTGCTGGTCCGGTGTTTTTATCTGATACCATGGTCCCGCAGCGTCAGCCCAATGTATTAGGTAAGCATACAGGGATCCTGACTGAAAAATAGTTTCTCTTTACGCCGTCTGTTGTCACATCGATCCGGGCTCCGTGTTCCGATGCAATGCTGCGGGCAATGGATAGTCCCAGTCCATAGCCGGGGATACCGCCCCTGGAGGGGTCGGCCCGGTAAAACCTTAGAAAAATATGCTGCATTTCATCCTCGGACAGGGGACATCCTTCATTGGAGACAGAGAGAAGGGCCTCCTTGGGGCCGCTGCGCGATAGGCTTACCAGGATGGTGCTGCCTTCGGCACTGTATTTGCAGGCATTATCCAAAAGAATATCAGTCAGCTGCCTTAATTTCTTTTCGTCCCCGTCCATCTCGATGGAATCCTCCACCTGGCTGGAAATATATTTGCCCATATCAAATGCAACCGGTTCAAATGAAAGGATACTGCTGTTTACAATGAAACTGAGACTTATGCGGGAGTGTTCCCAGGGCTGCTCACCGGAATCGCTTTTGGCAAGGGTGAGAAGGCTTTCAAGCAGTTGCTTCATGCGTATGGCTTCGGCTTGGATGTGCTCGATTCTCTGGTGGTTCCTGCCTGAGGGGATATCGGGTGTATGGACCAGCATATTGGCATTGGACAAGATGACGGTCAGAGGGGTTTTAAGTTCGTGGGAAGCGTCCGCCACAAACTGCTGCTGTCGTTTCCAGGCGGTTTCCACAGGTTTTACCGCCCATTTTGACAGGAGGACGGAGAAGATGAAAAATGCTCCAAAGGCGCAGCCGCCAATGATGACAGAATGAATGGCCTGCCAGTACAGGGAGTTCTGCTCCGCGTAAATATCCACAAATGCGTACCGCACAGCGCCGCCCGGCCGTTTCTTATCACAGAGAAACCGAAGATGCCGGTCCTTCATAGTGCCGGATGATCCTTCCTGCTGATCAGCCAGGGCAATAAGCATTTCCAATTCACTGTTGTCCACACTGAAGATCCTGTTTTTTACAATGGAAATGGAGCCGTCTGTTTTTACATCCGCCACCAGAATGGGGGAGGCCTCTCTTGCGGGCAGAGGAGGCCCGGATCTTGGGGCAGGAGGAGGGGGATTGCCGGATGAGGCTTCCTTGACTTCCTTGATGGCTGAGTGCAGGGTGTCCATGCTTTGACTGCGGTAGTTAAGCTGGGCAGAGTAATAAAGGGTCGTCAAAATAAGAACCAGAAAAATGGTGATGATGGTCATCATGATGCCAACGAATTTCCAACGCAGCTTTCTTATCATTATGACACCTCCAGCCGGTAACCGATATTCCGGACAACGGTAATGCGGACAGAAGAATCCAGCAGGGAAAGCTTTTTGCGGAGAAAGGAGATATAGGCTTCCACACTGTTTGCATTTACACTGGAATCATATCCCCACACCTTCATCAGCAGCATTTCTTTGGGAAGAAACTGGCTGCAGTTCTGAATCAGGAGACGCATCAGTTCCAGTTCCCTGGCGCTTAGGGAAACCGCCCGCCCGTTGCATGACAGCTGTGAGGTGGAGGGGGTGAGGAGCAGATCACCATATGTAAATGAGTCAGGGGTGATGTCGGCCTGCCTGCGCAGCACCGCCCGCAGGCAGGCCAGGAATTCCTGATTCTCAAAGGGTTTGGTCAGATAATAATCCGCTCCCGCGTCCAGGCCCCTGACACGGTCGGCCAGGGCTGATTTGGCGGTGAGCATAAGTACCGGCGTCATAATACGGCTGCCTCTCAGGCGGCTTAAGACATCCAGTCCGCTGAGCCCGGGAAGCATGACATCCAGAACAATGGCGTCATAGATGCTGCTTTTTGCAAGGTCCAGCCCTTCCAGCCCGTCATATGCGATATCAGTGCAATAGCCGGAATCCCCGATCATGTCGGCAAGGGTGTCGGCCAGTCTTTTTTCGTCCTCAATAATTAAAATGCGCATGGGTACGTTTTGTTCCTTCCTGTTTTTATTTACCAGTATATTATACCATGCTGAAACGTGACTGAAATTTGAACATTCTGTGAAATCCTGTGAATTTAAGCTTTATTTCAGAATAGCCCTTTATACTCATGCCATCAGATGATCATCTGAAACAACTGACAGAAAGAAGGAATGTATATGAAGAAAAATTCAGCAAGGGTATTCCTGTGCGCAGGATTGTGCGCGGCAGTCATGGCAGGAACAGGGCTGACAGGATTTGCAGACACAACAGAAGCCGGGAATATGCAGCAGATGCAGGGCCGGGGGATGAGACAGGATGACGGAAGCGTCATGGCGAAAATAACCGCTGTCACCAGCAGTACATTAACCGTGGTCATGGCTGAAAAACCCGAAATGCAGAATGATGGAACCATGCCGGAGAAGCCGGCGGATGGGGAGACCCCTCCGGAGAAGCCGGCGGACGGAGAAAACCCGCCGGAAAAGCCGGAAGACGGGGAAACGCCGCCTCAGCGTCAGGAGGGACAGATGGAACAAAAGGAGATGAATTTCTCAGACGAGGAAAGCTCCCTGACCCTGACATCGGATACTGTTGTTACAAAAGGAACGGACCATGAATCTTCATCAGTATCCCATCTGGCGGAGGGCAGTGTTGTCAGGCTTGTGCTGGATGGGACCACGGTTGTAAGTATTGACATTCTGGAGTAAGGTGGGGTGTTCGGCGGATCGCTTAGGGCATTTAGAATGTTTCATTTATGAAGGAGAGATCGGATTGAAAAGAGATGTGATTTTAGGGATCGTTCTGGCAGGAGCCCTTCTACTGTCCGGCTGCGGAGACAAAGGCGAAAGGAGCTCCACAGATGCATCAGCGCCTGAGACAACAGTCAGTGATACCGTAAGTACGGATGAGGACGATAAAGTGACGGTGGTCACCGGTTTGGTAACAAAGATTTCCGAAACAGAGATCATTGTATCGGCAGGCGGCCCAGGCTCCGGGAGCAGGGGAAAAGAAGGCGGACCGGGGAACGGACCGGGAAGAGACAGGGATAGACGGGAGGGAGACAGCAGGCCGGATTCGGAGGGAGACAAAGGGTTGGGAGAGGATCAGGCACCGGACCGGCAGGGGACCGAGGGCCAGGAGCCTGGCGGCCAAAACTCTAAAAGCCAGACGGATCAGCGGGATGTTCCGGAGGAAAATACACCGTACAACGGGGAAAGAAGCAGGACAGTTACCATAAAATTATCATTGGATACGGAGATTATAGACCAAGACGGAAATGCCCTTACAGTATCTGATATAAAAACAGGTGACCTGGTCACTGTGGAGACAGATGGCGCTGATTTGGCGCTTACCATAACGAGCAATCAAAATTCCGGAGACAGAGGTGATGAGGAGATAAGAAGCAAGAAGAAAGAAGGAGGTGGGACAAAACCGGGTGAAATGAAAGAAGGTGAATCAGAGCCTGGTGAGACAAGTACGGATGTGCCAGAATCTGTTGTAAACGAATAAGCGGAATTAGGATAAAAGGATACTGGAAAACAACCATAGGGTCATACTCATTCTATAAGCTTGCCGTAAACCGGCAGGCTTTTTCAGTCTTACGATAGACAATTTACCATTGTTTTGTGCTGCGATCTGTGCTATGCTTAAACCACCAATTCAGGGCAACTCATTTGCTCTGTCTATCATTTCATAGTAATTTCAAGCACCGGCAGATTCGCTGGTAAGATCACAGCAGCGGTAATGGGGAGAGTGAGGAATTCTTGCATTTTAGGTACAGTCCCGGTATAATGGTATCAGAGACAGCAATGTTGTTAGTGCCTTTTTTCTGCCGTTGGAAATGTCCGGTGAGGATGTCTGCCGTACTCCATTGCCTTAGGATGGAAAGGAAGGTTTGATGGGGCAGAAGGATATTTCTCTGATCACCTATTTTGAGGATCAGAGGCGTTACGCGGATTTGATCAATGGTTTTGTATTTAAGGGGAAGCAGATCGTTTCTGAACAGGATGTACAGGAGATGGATTCCCGGGCGGCGGGAGCGTTTGGAAAACTGCAGCGGCGCTTGATGGTCCAGAAGTACCGCGACTGTGTGAGGCGTATCATATTTGACATGGGATTTGTGATCATGGGCCTGGAACATCAGGACAAGGTACACCATGGCATGCCGGTCCGGATTATGGTGGAGGATGCGGTAAGCTACGATCAACAGATGCGGCAGATCAAGCGTGATCACCGTAACCGGCGTGATCTGCGCGGAGATGAATTCCTAAGTGGATTTGCCAGAATAGATAAGCTCTATCCGGTTGTCACCATCTGTATCTATTACGGGGAAATGCCTTATGATGGGGCAAAGGAACTGTATCATATGATGGATTATGAAAAACTGCCGGAGGAGTTTAGAAAACTGCTGAATAACTACAAAATACATGTTTTGGAAATCAGGGATTTTCAGGACATTGACTTTTTCAGGACAGATTTAAGGGAAGTCTTTGGATTTGTACAGCGTTCCGGTGATCCGGATGCAGAAAAGAGATTTACTTTTGAAAATGAAGAACAGTTCAGGAAAATGGATGAGGATGCGTATGATGTCATTATTTCCATGACCGGTTCCACGGAACTGGCGCAGGTAAAGGAGATATACCGTGAAGAAGGAGGTAAGATCAATATGTGTGAAGCAATCCGCGGGATGATTGAGCGGGGACGGGCAGCAGGGGTAGCAGAAGGAAGGGCAGAAGGAATGGCAGAAGGCCAGGAAAAGAAAGCATATACGGCAGCAAAAAACATGTATGCCAGAGGTTTTTCAGCCGAGGATACAGCCGGCCTCCTGGAGGAAAGCAAGGATACGGTTTTAAACTGGTTTGAAAGTTGGGAAAAAGGGAGATAGATATAATGAAGCGTATTTAAAAGAATAGATATATCCCGGCCTGCCGCCTTCCGGCAGGCCTTTTTCTGCGCCGATTCCCGGCATTTTATCTGCCTTATAAGCAAGCTTAACGTCCGCTTTTGCACCCATTTTCCCGCCGTCCTGAACTGTTACAATATTTTATATGTTACACATGCAAAGGGTGTATCCCACACTACTGGTAATCCCTGCCCTGCCCCAGGTATAATTAAGCCATCATAAAGGCGGGCCCGCCACCTAAATCAGTGGGGGCTCAAACGGAGGGAAAGATGAAGAAGACAGGAGCCGTATTGGTGGCGGCAGGACTCTCATCCCGGATGGGGGAATTTAAACCAATGCTTCCTTTTGGCGATTCCACCATTGCTCTGCATATGGTTACCATGCTAAAGCGTCTGGGTGTGTCTCCGCTGGTGGTGGTGACCGGGTACAGGGCCGGGGAGCTGGAGGAACATCTGTCACATGCAGGCGTTCGGTTCGTGAGGAACGAACGGTTCCGGGAAACTCAGATGTTTGACTCTGTGAAACTGGGGATAGAGGCTGCTGCCAAGGAGTGTGGGCGGATTATGGTCCTGCCCATGGACATACCGGCCATCATGCCGGATACCATCCGTCAGGTACTGATGATCGATGGGGGGATTGTGCGGACCATATGCAGGGGAGAGCCGGGACACCCTATTATGTTCCAAAGCCGGATCGCTGAACAGCTGTGCGCCTATCAGGGAGAAGGAGGGCTTCGGGGAGCTATTGAGGACTTTGATGGCGGTATCACGGACCTGGAGGTGGAGGATGAGGGGATTTACCGGGATGTGGATACCAGGGAGGAATACCGGGAACTGGTTGAATGGAATTATAAAAGGGGAGGGGGCCATCCTATCACCCCACTGGTACAGGTGCGGTTAAAGGCCGGGGATGTATTCTTTGGGCCGGGTACCGGACAGCTTCTGGATATGATACACCAAACCGGCTCCATTCAGGAGGCCTGCTGTAGAATCGGTCTCTCCTACAGCAAGGGCAGCCGCATGATACGGGAAGTGGAGCGCCAGCTGGGAATACCTGTGGTGGAGCGCAGGACCGGAGGAATGGGCGGAGGAGGCTCCAGCCTGACAGATGAGGGTAAAAAGCTGATGGACAGTTACGCGCGGATGGTGGCGGAAGTCCGGCAAAGCACGGAACAGATTTTTCTCAAGTATTTTGGAAAAGGTATCAGCAGCTGACTGTTGGGGACGTTGCCGTATGGAATGTTCTTGCAGAAAGCAGAAGGAGGATATATGAGGACGGTATATCTGGTAAGGCATGGAATGGTGGACTTTCCCGGAGGAAAAAGACGGTGTATCGGGCGCACGGACCTGCCTCTTAATTATGTGGGGAGAAAGCAGGCGGAGGATCTGAGGGAGTATTTTCGCAGCCGGCCCATAGAGGCCGTGTTTACCAGTCCTTTGGAGCGAACCCTGGAAACGGCCCGTATATTGGCTGGGGACCGGCTTCCCGTACAGGAATCGGAAGGTCTTATGGAACTGTATATGGGGGAGTGGGAAAATGTTCCTCTCTGCGATTTAAAGAAGGGCCTGGAATCAGAACCAATCCTGGGTGAGGGACGTGAACAGGGAGTGCGGCGGATGGACCGGGCTGTTAGGGATATTCTGGCCCGCACGTCCGGGGACGTGGTGGTGGTAGCCCATGGAGGGATCAACTGCTGTTATCTGGCAGGTCTCACAGGTCAGCCCCTTGCAACCTCCAGGGCATTGACCCAGCCTTATGGCGGGATCAGCCGGATCATCATAGATGATAATGGAAGAATTTTTGCAGCGGAATTTGGAAGAAAACCCAGGATCTCACCGTGTGACAGGGAATGCAGGGATATTTGGGACCACTATGGCACGCCTGAACGCGTAAGGCGTCACTGTGTGGCAGTGGCCTGTCATGCAGTGGGACTGGGAGCCCTTCTTTCCAAGGCGGGATATCCCATGGATATGGGCCTGATCCGCAGTGCGGCACTTTTGCATGATGTGGTCAGAGAAAAGAAGGACCATGCAGCGGAGGGGGCCGGGATACTTGTAAGGGAAGGCTACCCCATGGTGGCCGATGTCATCAGGCATCACCACGACCTGGCGGAGGAGATACTGGACGAGACGGCAGTTGTGTATCTGGCCGATAAACTGATACAGGGGGAGAGAGAAGTGTCCCTAGATGAGCGGTTTACAGGAAGCAGGGCCAAATGCCAGGGGAATGCGCAGGCCATGGAAGCACATGAGCGCCGCTACAGGCAGGCCAAGGCCATTCAAGACATGGTAGAACGATGCCGTCAATGTACAAGGGGAGGGGAGATAAAAATTGGTTGAAAAGTGTTTACAAACCGTGTATTTAGTGATATTCTGTAAATGGCGTTATTTTTCGTAATAAATAACGGGTGGAGGTTAAATAAAATGAAACTGATCAAGACAGTGGACGCAGAAGGAACGGTTTTGTGTCACGATATTACACAGATCATCAAAGGAGTTACAAAGGACGCAGTGTTCCGTAAAGGGCATGTTGTGACAAAGGAGGACATACCGGTCCTTCTCAGTGTTGGAAAAGACCAGCTCTATGTGTGGGAGAAGGAAGAGGGCATGCTTCACGAGAACGAGGCGGCCGAAGTCCTGTGCGCCATGTGCAGGGGAGATCATATGGACCGGTCACAGGCAAAGGAAGGGAAGATTGAACTCACTGCTTCCTGCGATGGTCTTCTGAAGGTGGATAACAGGGGATTGAAGGCTGTCAACGGGTTCGGCCAGATGATGATTGCAACCCGTCACGGTAATTTTGCTGTAAAAAAGGGGGACAAACTGGCGGGAACCAGGATCATTCCCCTGATCATAGAGGAAGAGAAGATGGAGGCAGCCCGGACTGCCGCATCCCGTGCAACAGGGGGGAAGCCGATCCTGGAGCTGATGCCGTTTGTACATAAAAAGGTGGGCATTGTGACCACGGGCAACGAGGTGTTCCACGGGCGCATCAAGGATACTTTTACCCCGGTCATAGAAGAAAAAATCAGTGAATTTGACACTGAGGTCATTGACCATGTGATCTGGGATGATGATGATACCAAGGTGACTGCCGGCATTCTGGACATGATCCAAAAAGGTGCGGATGTGGTGATCTGTACAGGCGGCATGAGCGTTGACCCTGACGACAAGACGCCTCTTGCTATTAAGAACACAGGAGCCAGGATCGTGTCTTACGGCGCGCCGGTGCTTCCGGGAGCCATGTTTCTTCTGGCCTACTATGAGGTGACGGCCGATGAGGACCGGCGCACGGTTGCCATCATGGGCCTGCCCGGATGTGTCATGTATGCAAAGCGCACTATTTTTGATCTGGTGCTTCCTAGGGTCATGGCTGATGATGAGGTGACGGCAGAGGACCTGGCGGCACTGGGCCAGGGCGGCTTGTGCCTTAACTGCCCTGTCTGTACATTCCCCAACTGCGGATTCGGCAAAGGGCTGTAGGGAGGAAATGGACAGAATGGAATTTACGCATTTTGATGAACAGGGCAACGCCCTTATGGTAGATGTGGGAGAGAAGGCGGATACAAAGCGGGAGGCCGTGGCAAAGGGAAGCATTTTCATGAGCAGTGAGTGCCTGAAAAAGGTTGTGGAGGGCACCATGGCAAAAGGGGATGTGCTGGGAGTTGCCAGAGTGGCGGGGATCATGGGCGCCAAGCGCACCTCTGACCTGATCCCTCTGTGCCATATCCTGAATCTGACAAAACTCTCCATTGATTTTACAATTGTGGAGGAGAACTGCGAGATCCAGGCATCCTGCACTGCCAGGACCACGGGAAAGACAGGAGTGGAAATGGAGGCCCTTACAGGCGTAACAGTAGCCCTTCTTACCATTTATGATATGTGTAAGGCAGTGGATAAGACCATGGAACTAGGAACTATTTATCTGGACCGCAAATCCGGCGGCAAGAGCGGGGACTTCCACAATCCCAGGACAGAGATGTAGGAATGGGAGGGATTCAGTATGAAGGATTCATTTGGAAGATCCATTGACTATATGAGGATATCCATCACGGACCGGTGCAATCTGCGGTGCAGGTACTGTATGCCTGACGGGGTGGAATGTCTGGCCCGCAGGGAGATTCTGACCTTGGAGGAGATCGAGGCTGTTGCAATATGCGCGGCCAGGCTGGGTATCAGCCGTATTAAGGTTACCGGCGGAGAACCATTGGTCCGCAGGGACTGCTGCCAGCTGGTAAAGATGTTAAAATCCATTCCTGGGATCGAGAAGGTGACTATCACCACCAACGGGGTGCTGCTGGACCGCTGTCTGGCCCCCCTGCTGGAGGCTGGGATCGATGGGATCAATATCAGCCTGGATACACTGGATCCGTTTTTGTATAAGAAGATCACCGGATTTGACTGTCTGGGCAGGGTGATGGAGACAATGGAACTGGCGGCCGGGCAGCCGGTTCCGGTGAAGATCAACGCTGTTTCCATTGATTTTAGTTCTATGGATGAATCCGGGGAACCGGCAGCTGTCTCAGGCAGCACCGGCTGGAAACAGATGGTGGACCTTACCGGAAGGTATCCCATTGACGTGCGTTTCATAGAGATGATGCCCATTGGATACGGAAAACAGTTTAAGACAATGAATCACAAAGACCTGTTGGAGGAAATGTACAGGGAATATCCCGGCCTGGAGGAAGACCACAGGCAGCATGGGTACGGACCTGCCGTTTATTACAGGATACCGGGGGCACTGGGCAGTGTAGGGCTGATCAGCGCCATCCATGGAAAGTTCTGTAATGACTGTAACCGGATCCGCCTGACCTCCCAGGGATATTTAAAGACCTGTCTGTGCTATGAGGACGGGACCGACCTTCGCGCGATCCTGCGGGAGGGGATGGATATGCCGGAGGGGGAAGGCCATTACCGCTGGCCCCTTAAGGACTGTCCGGATGATGAGATGCTGCAAAAGCGCCTGTCCTATGCCATGAGACAGGCCATAGAACATAAGCCCGCCGCCCACTGTTTTGAGCGCCCGGGACAGATTACGGAATCGCATAATATGATTTCCATTGGAGGTTAAGCAAGGGTTATGGATGATAGGATAGAAAACAGGGAATGTTTTGCGGCAGGACAGCCGGCAGGGGGGGAGGAAGGACTTCCCACAGGCGTGGTAAAGGCCATATGCATCAGTGACGTGAGAGGAATCGAGAAAAGGGCCATTGAGGAAGGCCATTTTCTGGTGGATTTTGGAATAGAGGGGGATGCCCACGGAGGCAACTGGCACCGCCAGGTAAGCCTTCTCTCCTATGACAAGGTAAAAGCATTTAACGAGAGAGGGGCCAATGTAGGGGACGGTGCTTTTGGAGAAAACCTGGTGGTGGAAGGATTGGATTTCAGATCACTTCCAGTGGGGACCAGGCTGTATGCGGGAAGCGCTGAACTTGTGATGACCCAGATCGGCAAGGAATGTCACAGCCACTGCGCCATATACAAGCGCATGGGCGAGTGTATCATGCCGAAGGAAGGCGTGTTTGCCAAAGTTGTAAAGGAAGGGATCATCCGCCCCGGAGATGTGATGCGTATGGGACTGCCGGCCCAGGACCGTCCGCTGACCGCAGCGATCATAACCCTCAGCGACAAGGGAGCCAGAGGGGAGAGAAAGGATGAGAGCGGTCCCGCGGCAAAGGAAATGCTGGAGCAGGCGGGATATGAGGTGGTTGAAACCCTGCTGATCCCTGATGAACCAGCACTTCTTAAGACTCAGTTGATCCGTCTGTCCGATGGACGCCAGCTGGACCTGATACTTACAAGCGGAGGAACCGGCTTTTCCCTGAGGGACCAGACACCGGAAGCCACCCTGGCAATTGCCGACCGGAATGCTCCCGGAATTGCGGAGGCCATCCGCTTTAAATCACTGCAGATAACAGACCGTGCCATGCTCAGCAGAGGCGTATCCGTTATCAGGGGCAGGACGTTGATCGTAAACCTGCCGGGCAGTCCCAAGGCGGTAAGGGAAAGCCTTGGATTTATTATGGACTCCCTGGAGCACGGGATCAAGATTTTAAGAGGAAGCGCATCCGAGTGCGCCAGGAAGTAGCCGGGAGAATCCTGGAGGGAAAGCCATAGCAGAACAGATCGCTGCAAAGATATGGCGTAACAGGCCCGCCTGTTCAAGGCGGGTATTTGTTTGAACTTCGATATAGCTATATGAGTATAACGGAACGAATATGATCCGTTTACAATAGATCAAATAAAAAGGAGCAGAAGATTATGAAAAAACACATTTCCATGATGATGGCAGCCATGATGGCGGCAACTGTACTGGCAGGATGCGGGGCATCGGGAGGAGCCGCCCCCACAGCCGCCCCCACAGCAGCCCCCACTGAGGCGGCAACCACAGCGGCGGAGACTGAAGCAGAGACCACAGCAGCGGAGACTGAAGCAACAACCGAGGCAGCCCAGGCAGCTGGTGAAGAGACGGAAATCCTGGTGGCAGCAGCAGCCAGCCTGAAAAATGCCTATGAGGAAGAACTGATCCCCATGTTCCAGGATAAATATCCCGGCGTTACCGTAAAGGGTACCTATGACAGTTCAGGCAAACTTCAGACACAGATTGAAGAGGGACTGGAGGCAGATGTGTTCATGTCAGCTGCCACCAAGCAGATGACTGCCCTGGATGAGGAGGGAATGATCGCTTCGGACACCATAACCAATCTTTTGGAAAATAAGATCGTGCTGATCGTACCCACAGGAAGTGACTCCAAGCTTGCCAAGTTTGAGGACATTGAAAATGCAGAGAGCATTGCCCTGGGAGATCCGGCCAGTGTTCCGGCAGGACAGTATGCGGAAGAAGCGTTGACGAATCTGGGAATTTGGGATAAAATTCAGGATAAGGTAAGCCTTGGAACCAATGTGACGGAAGTGCTGAACCAGGTGGCCGCAGCCAGCGCTGATGCAGGTATTGTGTACGCCACAGACGCGGCAAGCATGGCAGACAAAGTTGAGGTGGTTGCAGAGGCTCCGGAAGGCAGCCTTGCAAAAAAGGTAATCTATCCGGTGGCAGTGGTAAAGAACACCGCTCATGAGGAGCAGGCTAAGAATTTTGTAGAGTTCTTAAAGACAGATGAAGCAATGAAAGTATTTGAGGCATACGGATTTACCAAGGGTGAATAAGCGGATTTGATGAATCTGATAAGCTTCCTGCCCGGCCGGCTCCCATGAAAAGGGCGGCCGGGCAGGTATGAGAATGGGAAAGAGGGTACGTATATGGATTGGTCACCCATACTGATTTCAATGAAGACAGCCGGTCTGTCTATTTTCATAACATTTTTCCTCGGGATTTTTGCTGCCTGGGCAGTGGTGAGCATGAAGAATGAGGCTTGGAGGCTGTTCTGGGACGGAGTGCTGACTCTTCCCCTGGTGCTGCCTCCAACTGTGGCCGGTTTCTTCCTGCTCTATATTTTTGGGGTCAAACGGCCCATCGGACAGTTTTTCATAGAATATTTCAGTATTAAGATCGCATTTTCCTGGGCGGCGACCGTGATCGCAGCGGTTGTCATGTCCTTTCCGCTTATGTACCGCTCAGCCAGAGGCGCCTTTGAACAGGTGGACCAAAACCTGGTGGCCGCGGCCAGAACCCTGGGGATGAGTGAGTGGAGTATTTTCTGGAAGGTACTGATCGCCAACGCAGTGCCCGGAGTGGTCAGCGGCGGCGTGCTGGCATTTGCAAGAGGTCTGGGTGAATTCGGTGCAACAGCTATGATCGCGGGCAATATTGCAGGTAAGACAAGGACCCTGCCAATGGCGGTTTATTCAGAGGTGGCGGCGGGCAACATGGACGCGGCTTACAGATATGTGGCAATTATCGTGGTAATTGCATTTATCTCAGTCATACTGATGAACTGGGCGGCTCTCAGGACCGGGAGCAGGAGGGTATAAGACATGATCGTGAGTTCAGAACATAATCTCCGATTGGGAGTGAATATAAAGAAGAAGCTGAAAGAGTTCAGCCTGGATATGGAATTTGAGGCCGGTAAGGGATGCCTGGGAATTCTGGGGCCATCGGGATGCGGCAAGAGTATGACATTAAAGTCCATTGCAGGAATTGTCAGGCCGGACTCAGGCCGGATCGCCATCCAGTATGCCCAGGGCGAGGCTGCCGGGGGAAGAGTGCTCTATGATTCGTCACTGAAGGTAAACCAAAAGCCACAGGTACGGCGTGTGGGTTATCTGTTTCAGAATTATGCCTTGTTTCCCAATATGACAGTGGAGCAGAACATTGCAACAGGGCTGAATGCAACAGGCGGCAGGCTGTCGGAAGCCAGAAAACGTCAGCCCCTTACGGTCTCGGAAAAAAGAGATAAAGTCAGGGAGATGATCAGCCGGTTTCGTCTGGAGGGACTGGAGAGGCGGTACCCGTCCCAGCTGTCCGGCGGACAGCAGCAGCGCGTGGCGCTGGCCAGGATCCTTGCCTATGAACCGGAGGTGCTGTTGCTGGACGAGCCGTTTTCCGCCATGGACACATATCTGAGGGAAGGGCTCAGGCTTGAGCTGGCCAAGGTGATCCGCGATTATGATGGTGTGACCGTGATGGTGACCCATGACAGGGACGAGGCCTACCAGCTTTGCGACAACCTGCTGCTGCTGGATCGGGGGCGGGTTCTGTCAGGGGGGCGTACCAGGGATATTTTCCAGGAGCCGGTCACATGTCAGGCAGCCAGGCTCACGGGCTGTAAGAACATTTCCAGAATTGAACGCCTGGGCGATCGGCGCATCAAGGCCCTGGACTGGGGAGGACTGGAGTTGGTGACCGATAGAAAGGTGGATGACACGATCACGGCAGTGGGCATCAGGGCCCATGACTTTGAACCCCTCTCAGACGGAGAGGCGGACACATGGAAGCAGGCGCAGAACGGAAATTTGATACGGGTGGGAACACCCAGTATTTCTGAGATGCCCTTTGAATGGTATGTTACCCTGGACAATGGTCTGTGGTGGAAAAAGGAAAAGGATATCCACACCCATAACACGGCAGGACTGGTTCCGGCATGGCTACGTGTGGAGCCATCTGCATTGCTTCTGCTTACAGGAAATCTGGAGTAAAAGAGGATTATTACTCACCAACTGAAAAGGTGGGAGTCTCAATCGGAGGGAAAGATGAAGACAGGAGCAGTGGTAGTTGCAGCGGGACACAAAAGTTCTCTGAGTACCTTTTCACCCATGCTTCCCGTTGGGGACAGCACGGTGATCCGGAGAATCATTATTACGTTAAAGCGCTCAGGAGTGGACCCGGTGGTGGTGGTGACCGGGAAAAATGGGGATGAGGTGGAAAAGCATATTGCGGGCCTGCGGGTCATCTGCCTGCGCAACAAGGAATATGACCATACACAGATGTATAACAGCATCTGCATGGGTTTAAACTACATTGAGGATCTATGTGACCGGGTATTTATCCTTCCGGCAAAATTCCCTCTGTTTCTGCCCCAAACTATAAAGCGTATGCTGGAATCAGATGCCACGGTGGTCTGCCCTGTGTTTGAGGGAAGGCGCGGCCATCCGGTGCTGGTATCCAGTAATGTCATAGGGAAACTTTTAAGCTATAAAGGAGACAGGGGACTAAGAGGGGCGGTCAGGCAGGTGGACGTGGACAACTGTGCGGAGGAGATCGCAGTGGAAGACCAGGGGATCATCTTTTCCGTGGAAACGGATGAGGACTGTTCCCGGGGGGATCTGAAGAACGAACAGCTGGATATTTATCCCCAGATCCAGCTGACACTGGAAAGGGACGAGGGATTTTTCGGCCCGTCCGTGGCCCAGTTTCTGTCTCTGATCGACCATACAGGTTCCATGCAGACTGCCTGCAGGCAGATGCATATGTCTTATACCAAGGGTTGGAAGATCCTTAAGGCAGCGGAGCGGGAACTGGGATACCCTCTATTGATCACCCAGTCCGGTGGTGCGGAGGGAGGATCTTCCCAGCTTACGCCCAAGGCAAAGGATTTTCTGGACCGGTTCCTGAAAATGGAGAAGGAATTAATGGAGGATGCACAAAGGCTGTATCAAAAATATTTTTATGTGGAGGATGAGGCAGGGAAATGAAAGCATTATTTGAAGAACTATCAAATGTACTGGCAAAAGGGGAGGAGGCTGTGCTGGTTACCATTATTGCCAGCTCAGGTTCCACGCCAAGAGGCGCAGGTTCCAGGATGCTGGTTAAAAAAGACGGCACCATTAAAGGTACCGTGGGCGGCGGCGCCGTGGAGTACCAGGCTATCCTCACTGCCGTGGAAGCCATAAAACATAAATCATCCCACACAAAGGGATTCACCCTGACCAGGAACCAGGTGGCTGACATCGGCATGGTGTGCGGGGGAAATGTGGTGGTCTATTTCCAGTATATCAGTCCGGATAACAAGGAATTCGCAGGCTTTTGCGCGGATGTGCGAACGGCCCTTTCCAGGGATGAGGACAGCTGGCTGCTGCTGGATATCACGGATGAGACCTGCTGGCAAATGGGACTTTACAGCGAGAGTACAGGCCTTCTTGGCATGAATATGCCGGAACGTTTTACGGATTTGGATCTGTTTGGATGCAGCACACTTCAAAGGGAAGCAGAAGGACGCCGCTATTATGTGGAGCCCCTGGTGCAGGCCGGCACAGTCTATGTGTTTGGCGGGGGACATGTGGCCCAGGAATTGGTTCCCGTGCTTACCCATGTGGGGTTCAGGTGCGTGGTTATGGATGACCGGGAGGAATTTGCCAATCCCCAGGTTTTTCCAACAGCGGCGGACACCATTGTGGGGGATCTGGAGAGAATTGGGGACTATATTAAGATCAGGCCCTGCGATTATATATGCGTAATGACCAGGGGGCACCAGTTTGACTACTATGTCCAAAAACAGGCAATGACCTTTAAGCCTTGCTATATCGGAATCATGGGAAGCAGGAACAAGATACGTGTGGTCACCGACAAACTTCTGGGAGACGGTTTTTCCAGGGAAGAGATCGAAGGCTGCCACATGCCCATTGGAACGGAGATCCACGCAGAGACACCGGCGGAGATCGCCATCAGCATTGCCGGGGAACTGATCAGTGTGAGGGCTGCGGGAATGGGTTTAAAAAGTAAAATAGATGGTCAGAAATAAAGGAAAAGCAGAACAGGGAATTTGACAGTGAGATAGGAAAAACAGCCAGGAATACAGGGATGATCCGTGTGCTCCGGGCTGTTTTTGTGCGTTTATGGCTTTCCTTAAATTGTATTTTATGATAAGATTATTTGAGCAATAAAAGGAAAATGACGGGATCCGGAAGGAGTGCCTGTGAAGGCATGTCAGGTGTGTGCGTATGTATGTTTATTCTTATAAAAGAAAAGAAGGGGGTTGTCCGGCCGGCTTGTGGGACGGATTGGGACTGGAGGAGCAGATGGGGAAAAAGGGGACTTTGCCCTATGTGATGGCGGTTACCGGCGCGGGGGGAAAGACCTCCTTCATACGCCGCCTGGCGTGGGAGGGAGCATCACTGGGCCGCCGGGTCCTGGTGACCACCACCACCCACATGGCCAGGCCGGAGCATCTGGGAGTGTTTACACAGCAGGTCAGGGATGTGAAGTCCATGCTGGACCGGGAATCCGTGGCCGTGGCAGGGCGGTTGACAGGGGAAGGAAAGATCTCATCCCTGGAACCTGACTTTTATGAGTCCATCTGCCCTGAGGCAGACCTGGTCCTGGTGGAGGCGGACGGATCCAAACGCCTTCCCCTGAAGGTGCCCAGGCCGGGAGAACCGGTGATACCCGGGAATACGGATATGATCCTGTGCGTCAGCGGCCTGACAGCCCTGGGATTCCCTGCCGCTGACAAGTGCTGCCGTCTGGACTTCGCCCTGGAAATCATGGAGGAACATGGGCGCAGGGATTACATGGACGGGGGACAGTGGATCATAGGGCTGGAGGATTTGGGATGTCTGATGCTCCATGGGTACCTGAATCCCCTGCGGTCCAGATATATGGGTATTCCGGTCATTCCTGTGTTTAACCAGGCCGATACCCTAAAACTGGCAGAGGTGTCACTCAGGCTGCTCAGGGAAATGAACGAGGACTTGGGGATCGCGTTGGGGGGACTCCACCAGGATGTCTCGGCATCCCTTTTTTAAGATGTATGATATTCCGGACATACACAAAGGGTTATGAAAATCTATGTGCGGGGGGATCTATATGAATCTTTCATTTGTTTTTATGGCTTCCGGTTTTGGAAAACGGTTTGGGGCCAATAAGCTGTATGTACCCCTGGAGGGAAAGCCGCTGTACCGCCATGGCCTGGAATGCCTGATGGAAACGGCCGTAAGGCTTAGGCAGGAGGACGGGCACCAGGTCCGCCTGGTGGTGGTGAGCCAGTACCGGAAGATCCTTGAGGACGGGGAGCGCCTTGGACTTGAGACCGTGTACAATGGCGCCAGTGATGAGGGGATTACGGCATCCCTGCGGCTGGGGACAGAGGCGGGGGGAGAGGACGGGGATATATTCCTCTTCTTTGTGGCTGACCAGCCCTATATGAAAAGCGCTACTTTGACGGAATTTGTCCGTGGCTTTATAAAAAGCGGTTTTGGCATGGGATGTGTGTGCAGTATGGGAAAGAGAGGAAATCCTGCAGCATTTTCCCGGTTGTACAGGGAGGAACTGCTGTCGCTCCGGGGAGATAAGGGCGGCAGCGTGATCATGAAGAAACATCCCATGGACGTGTGGTCCATGGAGGTTTCCGAGAATGAATTAAAGGATATTGATGTGCAGGCAGATCTGGACCGGGAACAGGAGCAGCCGGGGAAAATGCAGGCAGGAAAGCGGTGGAACAATGAGTGATGTGATAGAAGAAGGCCAAAAACCACAGGCTGCAAAAAAGGAAAATGATTTTTCAAAGGGAAGTGTGATCAGCAATATCCTGAAGCTGGCCCTTCCCATGACATTGGCCCAGCTGATCAATGTGCTGTACAATATCGTGGACCGGGTCTACATTGGCATGATCCCTGAGAACGCCACCCTGTCCCTTACAGGGCTGGGCCTTTGCCTTCCGATCATCTCCATGGTCATTGCCTTTGCAAACCTGTTCGGTATGGGCGGCGCGCCCCTGTGCTCCATTGAGAGGGGAAGGGGCAATAAAAAGGAGGCAGAGGCCATTATGGGTAATGCCTTTGTGATGATGGTGGCAGTGGGTATCCTTCTCACCATACTGGGATTGATATTCAAACGCCCCATGCTGTACCTGTTTGGCGCCAGCGATGCAACCATCAGCTATGCGGATTCCTACATAACCATCTATCTTCTGGGCAATATCTTTGTCATGACCGGTCTGGGGATGAACAGCTTTATCAATTCCCAGGGATTCGGGACCGTGGGGATGATGACCGTACTGTTAGGAGCCATTACCAATATCATTCTGGATCCCATCTTTATCTTTGTATTCCACATGGGAGTCAGGGGAGCTGCCCTGGCAACCATTTTGTCCCAATGCCTATCCGCCATATGGATCCTCACCTTCCTCACGGGAAAGAGGGCCATTCTGAAACTGAGACCTTCCGCCATGAAGCTGGAGGGCGGACGTATTCTGCGTATCGTGGGGCTGGGAATGTCGGGATTTACCATGGCCATCACCAACAGTTCGGTCCAGGTCATGTACAATGCCATGCTCCAGCGGTTTGGCGGGGATCTGTACGTGGGGATCATGACCGTGATCAACTCAGTGCGGGAGGTGATCTCCATGCCTGTCAATGGTATGACCAACAGTTCCCAGCCTGTGATGGGCTTTAATTACGGGGCAGGGGAGTATGGACGGGTCAGGAAATCCATTGTGTTCGTCTCCATGGCCTGTATCATATATACGGTGATCATGTGGCTGTTTGTCCATGAGTGTCCTGAATTTTTTATCCGTATTTTTAACAGGGAAGGGGAACTGGTGGAGGCCGGTATCCCGGCCATGCGCGTATACTTTTTTGGATTTTTTATGATGTCCCTTCAGTTCTCGGGACAGGCCGTGTTTGTAGGACTGGGGAAATCTAAAAAGGCCGTGTTTTTTTCCATTTTCCGTAAGGTGATTATTGTGATACCATTGATCCTGATGCTGCCCACTGTATTTGGTCTGGGAACAACGGGTATACTGATGGCAGAGCCTATATCCAACTTTATCGGAGGCGTTGCCTGTTTTGGCACCATGCTTTTCACCGTATGGCCGGAGTTAAAACAAAACAAGGAGAAGACAGACCAATGAGAAATGGAATGCTGAGGACCGCTGCTGCTTTGGGGGCTGCTGCCTTTCTGTTTGCCACAGGATTTGCCAGGGCCGAGGACCATGCATCGGGGAAAGCGGGATATCTAAAGTCAGCCACTTATTATTCCGATGACTGGATCATCAATTTCTGGAACAGTGAGAGCATCCACATGGAGGAGGAACTGGCCCGGATTGCGGCTGACGGTTTTAACAATATCATACTGGTAGTGCCCTGGAGGGAGTTTCAGCCGGAAACCGCACCCTGTACCTATAATGATTATGCATGGGACAAGCTGGACCGGGTCATGGAGACTGCTGCAGACCAGGATCTGAGCGTTATGCTGCGGGTAGGTTATACCTGGGATTATTATGGCAGCGACAATGTGCTGAACCGCTACAGGGGACTAATGTATGACAAGAACATGCGGTCTGCCTGGCTGGAATATGTGGGACGCCTTTACGAGCGGGCCGTGTCCCATGAAAATTTTTGCGGTGGCTTTCTCACCTGGGAGGATTTCTGGAATTTTACCGACAGCAGCGCATCCCTGGGAAAGGGAAGCAGCGGTAAGAAAATGGCCCGTCAGTGCGGTTATACGGACTATGCGGAGCAAAACTACACCTTGGAAGAACTGGAGGAAATGTATGACCACTCCCTGGAATCCTATGACGACCTGTATTTTCCTGAAAAGGATTCCTATGCAAGAAAGGTGTTTTATGAGTTTTACGACCAGTTTTTAAATGACCTTCTGGCTGAGAGCCAGACCGTATTCCCCGGCCTTTCCATGGAGGTAAGGCTGGATGTGGACCCGGTGGACCACGGGGACGGGAGTCAGGAGGGATTTATGCATTCCTCCACCTTTCCTTCCGGGGATGCGGCGTACACAAGCACCATGTACAGCCTGCCCATGGGATTTATCAATGAACATGAGCGGGTCACCGCAGAGGAAGCCCTGGATAAGATCCCTGTATTCCTGAACCGGCTTCATGTGTATAGCGGAGGAAAGCCCATCTATGTGGACCAGTTCCTGTTCACGGATAACACCGTGGGATTTGAGCACAATGCCCAGCTGCGTGACGACCAGAAGGCCCTGTACCTGGAAGGCGTGGTGCCTGTTTTAAAAAATATGACCATGGGTTATGGGATATGGACCTATCGGGATTACGGGGACAACAAACTTTATAATGCCCAGTTTGGCCTGGGACAGGAGGGCTGGCGGTTTTTCGGAGACAGTTCCGTGGCGGAACGGGACGGAAACAAGATGGCTATGCTCAAGGACGGATCAGGAATCCAGCAGAATATCGGCAACCGTATGACGGGAAACACGGGAGATGATACCCATGTGCGTTTTAAGGTAGAAGGAGACAGGAAATGTAAACTGACCATCCGCGCAGGAACCCAGACCAGGACCGTGGAGGTTGGAAAAAACAGGATCGTGGATATTAATTTTACCAACTGCCATGCGGCTGATTTCTCTATTGAGGCAAAAGGCGGAACGGTTTATGTAGATGATATCCAGGTGTTTACCTTTGTGACCCAGGGCGAGCTTTACGCCATGGACGGCACGGAGGGAAGCTGCATTGAAGCCCTTCGCACCATGAATCAAAAATTATAACTTAGTACATACTATCTCTGTGCGTTAAGCACCTGTGCCTGTTTTTAAGGCAAAGGTTCCTTTAAATTTTTAAACGGTGAAAAGGAGAATGGGATTATGACTAAGCTGGAATGTAGTGTAAAGAACTGTGTGCACAATGCGGACAACTGCTGCTGTAAAGCTGCCATTGCCGTGGACGGAAACAAGGCTAAATCATCCGAACAGACATGCTGTGCAAGCTTTGACGAAAACAAGGGCGCCAGGTTTACCAACCTGTTCAAGACTCCTGAGACAAGGCTTGAGATCGCATGTGATGCTGTTAAATGTGTCTACAATGAGGAGCACCGCTGTTCTGCTGAGCGCATTGACATCAGCGGGGATGGGGCCTGTGATTGTGCAGAGACAAAGTGCAATACATTTAAGGCAAGATAGGGATGCAGGGGATGCCGTGGCTCAGGGGTATCCCCTGTTTCCATGTGGGACGGGCGGAGGGGAAGGAAAAGGACAAGGGGAGATAAGGGATTATGACATTACAGCAGATGAAGTGTTTTGTTGCGGTGGCAGACTCTGGCTCGATCAGTGAGGCGGCCAAGCGCTTGTTTGCAGCACAGTCCAGCGTATGGGGAGCGGTGCAGGCAGTGGAGTCCCATTACGGGATCACTGCATTTTTAAGGTCACCCAAAGGCGTTACCCTCACAGGCGAGGGTAAGGAGCTTCTCATTGAGTTTAAGGGGATCTTAAACCGCCTGTACTATCTGGATGAGCGGTATGAGGGCAGGAAGGAAAATAACCACGGGCTCTATGTATCCGCCCAGCACCATATCTGCGGGATGGATTCCTTTGTGTCCATCCTTAAGTCAGTGGAGGCAGAGGAATATCACGTTGGTTTTCGGGAGAGTAAGACATCTGAGGCGTTTGAGCAGGTGGAGAAGGGGCTGGCAGACCTGGGGATCATTTTCCTGGCAGAGCAGAGCAAAGGCCAAATGATGCAGGAACTACGCGGCCGCTGCAGCGCTATACACGGCTGTATGCGGGGCCTGGCGGACAAGGTAAGTCTTTATAGGCGGGAGTATCAGTAAAAACGATGGGTTTCCATCGTTTTTTTCTGTCTACAGCACATTGCAGGCTTGTGATATGATGGATTTATCGTAACAGTTTTTGCACCCGGTTTCACACCGGATGTCCTGAACCGTTACAATTTATCTTGAATTAAGAAGAAACTTGGGGGAATCCTGGGGCCGGATGCCATCAGGCTGTTTAATCAGGGAGAGTCCAAACTGGGAGGCAGCCTGGTGCTGGCGGCACTGGCACCCTTTATGGCCAAGATGGGAGTTTCCGCAGGAGCCAACCTGGCAAAGCTGGCAGCCATTGGCCCGGCGCTGATCCTTCAGGAGTTCGGCAACCTGGGGACCATTTTCATTTCCCTGCCAATTGCCTCCCTCCTTTAATCCGGTGGTCATGCCCTGCCCCACCCTTTTGAAAATGGCGACCTTGGGCGGAGCCTGCGCCCTGGGAAAGAAAGATGTCCTGGGAACCGTGGAGGAAGGAAAAAAAGCGGATGTGATCCTTTTGAATATTGACCAGCCCCACCTGACCCCGACACAGAACCTTATTAACACCATTGTGGAGGCGGCCAATGGACATGATGTGACGGACTCCATTATCAATGGAAGGATCGTCATGAAAAACAGGGAGGTCCTCACCCTGGACGAGGAGAGGATACGGCATGAGGCTCAGATCCATATGGAGGAGATCGTGAAACGGGCGTATTAAGCCCGTTTCTTCTGTGTATGCTTTAAGGTGTATGCTTTAGTAAATGTAATTTCAAAAAAACAGTTGACAAATCTCCTCAAATATAGTAATGTAATATAAGTTGTGAGAACGACTGACAGGAAAGCAGGTATCCGCCTCACCCTGGCACGAGTAAGTGACCTGGGTTCATAGATGGAATGATGTGCTGTGGCATTTCCCTTGTGGGAGATGGAGCAGCAGATGATTTTATGTGTGTTAGAGTGGATGGTTTGACTGTCCGCTTTATTTTTTGCCCTGGGGAGCGAAGCCGGGGTGTGCTGATTCCTAAACATTATGAATTATTATGGAGGTGTACGACTATTAGCGATTTAATGATTAACGAACAAATCAGGGATAAAGAAGTACGACTGATTGGTGAAGACGGAGAGCAGTTAGGCATTTTGCCTTTGAAGGATGCGATGAAGATGGCTCAGGAAGCAGAACTGGACCTGGTTAAGATCGCACCTACCGCGAAGCCGCCGGTATGTAAGATTATCGACTACGGGAAATACCGTTATGAACTGGCACGCAAAGAAAAAGAAGCCAAGAAAAAACAGAAGGTAATCGAAATAAAGGAAGTTCGTTTGTCCCCCAACATTGATACCAATGACCTGAATACCAAAGTAGGGGCTGCCAGAAAGTTTCTGGAAAAGGGCGACAAAGTGAAGGTAACCCTTCGTTTCCGTGGCCGTGAGATGGCCCATATGTTCAAGTCCAAGTATATTTTGGATGATTTCGCTGAGAGTCTTAAAGATATTGCAGTGGTCGATAAGCCCTCCAAAGTAGAAGGAAGAAGCATGGTAATGTTTTTAACTGCAAAACGTTAAAATAGAAAGTTTTAAGGAGGAAATTAAAATGCCAAAGTTAAAAACCAGCAGAGCAGCAGCAAAACGCTTTAAAAAGACAGGAACCGGTAAGTTAGTCCGCAATAAAGCTTACAAGTCTCACATCTTAACTAAGAAGTCCACTAAGAGAAAGAGAAATCTTAGAAAAGATATCGTTACCGATGCTACCAACTCAAAGGTAATGAAGAAGATTTTACCATATCTGTAAGTTGAATTGTAGAAGGAGGAAATACCGATGGCAAGAGTTAAAGGCGGTTTAAATGCAAAGAAGAAACACAATAGAGTCTTAAAGATGGCAAAGGGCTACAGAGGCGCCCGTTCCAAACAGTATAGAGTAGCAAAGCAGTCCGTTATGCGTGCGCTGACCAGCTCCTACGCAGGCAGAAAAGAGAGAAAGAGACAGTTCAGACAGCTGTGGATTGCCCGTATCAACGCAGCAGCCCGTATCAATGGTCTGTCCTACAGCAAGTTCATGTACGGCTTAAAGCTGGCTGAGGTGGATTTAAACCGTAAGGTTCTGTCCGATATGGCTATCAATGATGCAGAGGGATTTGCAAAGTTAGCTGAACTGGCTAAGTCCAAAATTGCTTAATATATTTATATAACCTCGTAAACATTGGTTTTACGAGGTTTTTTGATGCCTGTTTAATTGAATTTGCAATGGGCTGAATATAGTAAGTCGCCCATCCGGCCAAGGAACAGGGCGGCTTACTTATTTTTTATGTTCAGGATTGCAATGATTAATAAGGCAACGCCTAATATAAGCTGAAACTCCTCATATGTACTCATAAGCAACCATCCTTTCTGTCAAGATTCAGAACGAATGGCCCTCCCTCCCGGCTGCCCGAGTAAGGACATTAATGACTCTCCCGGCGGTTTACATAATAAATACCATAATATACCACATACACTTTCCGGTTTAAAGTCGTACAATGGCTGTATAAGGAGGATATAGGCCATGGAGAAAAAACAAAAGGACAAACCACCGGAGGAACCTGACGAAGAGGAACTTTTAAGAGAATATGAATGGGCCAAGGAACACATCCCGGATGATGCCGTTCCCAAGCCGGCTCCGGATGAGTTTGAAGTTATTTGGAAAAAGATACAGGAAGAACGGGGAAAGTAACAAAATGGGACCGGCAGTTTCCGCCGGTCCCGATGAAAAAGAATAATGAAAAAGCAATTAAGCTTTATACACTATATAATGTATCAAATGATTATGAATAACAAATGAATATAGGATAAAGATGGTGAAAAGATTGGCGCAAGGTTAATGGGCCGTTGTCAGGGTGGACAGGACGGAATCGATGACAGGCAGATTGTCCGTGTCCGATATGGTGGCGATCACACTGTAGTGGCTGCCAAGGTTGCGTATATACAGGTAGCCGGTTTGGGGATCCTCCTGGGAGGCTGAAAAAAAGCACCGGAGATATTCAAGGTCACCCACTTTAACGGTATCGATCCTCCCCAGGCCGTCCATATCAGTGGAGCCGCCATAGAACATGTTCAGGAAAGCTGTCATCTGGTCCATATCATCCCCGTCTGTGTTGACTGTGTAAAAGACCATGACAGCACAGTTCTTGTTTTTCATGGACAGCATGTCCACCACAGCTTCGGAATCTGAGAAATCAGTCATGAAATCAGAGTCAAAATTAATGAATCCCTGGGGCAGGGTAAGCCGGATATTAGACCAGTCATTGATAAAGACAGAACCTTCCCAGCGGCCGAGAGTCACTTCACCAAGGGTATTCTCCACCATGGCGCCATTGCTGTCAAAGGTGTAAGGCACACCGTCAATGGTCAGGGTGGTGTTGCTTACCATGGCGCCGTTTGGGTCAAGATAGTACCAGATACCGTTTACCTGCCGCCATCCTGTCAGCATGTACCCATTCTGGTCAAAGAGATACCACTTCCCCTGGATCAGTTCCCATGTACCGGCCGGATATGACTTGTCTTCCCGTTCATACCAGTAGCCTGAGTCATTCTGCTGCCATCCGGATGCCAGGGCGGGAAATGACATCATCATTGCCAGGGCAGCTGCTCCCAGACCTGCGAAGATTCGTTTACGGATTTTCATACAACTCCTCCTTTTTACATTTGGTGTTTCTATTATATTACCTGTGGGGGAAAAATACCACATCTATCGGACCGGAGGGAAGTATTCAAGGATTATCATTTTTCTAGGTTCCAGATTCTTCCATAACCTTGCCGGAACAGGGGCTTCTCCATCCCGGCCTTTTTCAGCGCCTCATCATAGCGTCCGGCCAGATAGGGAAGGCGTTTTACGGTCTCTGCCCGGAGCCCTTTTTCATCCAGACAGGTGACAACGCCTGATTCCAGAACAAACCTGCCGTGGATCAGCACGTGTTTTGCCTGTAGATGGTTGTGGAACAGCAGCTGGTTGGCAATGGCAGAATCGGAAACAGGCAGTAAGGATGTTTGGTCAATGATCACAAGATCAGCGTCCATGCCTGTTTGGATGGGACTGCTTTGGGTATCCCTGCGTTCAGATGGCGAGGATGCTTTTCCAAGAACCTGCAGTCCCCGGGTCGTTGCCATGCGGTAAGCATCGGCTGCTCCCGGCCATCTGCGGTAATCAGGGGTCTGTCCCCGCTGGAGGAGGAGAAACAGGCGCAGTATCTCCTGAATGCTGTGATCCGTGCCGCAGTTTACGCCGTCTGATCCCAGAGCGGGCAGGACATGGAAGTCCATCCACTTGTTAAGAGGGAAAACGCCGCTGCCCAGGAAAAGATTGCTGGCCGGGTTGGAAACTGGTATGGATCCCCGTTGGGCCACAAGGGCTATCTCCTCATCATCCAGCCACACACAGTGGGCAAGGGAGGTTTTTTGGGTGAG
Source organism: Clostridium sp. FS41 (assembly GCF_000954015.1). Taxonomy (NCBI): domain Bacteria; kingdom Bacillati; phylum Bacillota; class Clostridia; order Eubacteriales; family Clostridiaceae; genus Clostridium; species Clostridium sp. FS41. Next base: position 226,579 of record NZ_JYHN01000064.1, on the reverse strand, counting down.
CAGGCCGCAGCGGTCCATAAGAAAGACCGGGGAGATCCCGCTTTCCCGGGCAGAAGCCTGCTGCCAGCGGGTCTCTAAAAGATGGCAGTGGATGCCAAGTCCGTGTCTGGCAGCCAGATCAGAGGCCGCATTCAGAAGGGACTCGTCTGCCCGCTGGGGAGAATTGATGCCGGCCATTACCTGGACCGTTCCCTCCGGATGGTGAAACCGCTTTATAAAATCCTCGTAGTATTCCATATATGCAGGGACCGGCAAAAAGGGGGAGGGGGAAGGGGCTGCTGAAACAGGCGGTGTCAGACCGCATAAGATCTGGCTGTCTTTTTTGTTATGCATCATGGGTGCCAGAGCAGCCCTGAATCCACTGGACTGATAGACAGCGGCGGCAGCTGCTGCCGTGGACAGATGGGGCAGGTGATCCACACAGGCGGTGACCCCGCTGTGAAGCATTTCGCAGATACCCAGAGAGGTGGAGAGAACCATGTCCTCCTCTGAGAGCAGGCCGCCCAATGCAACCGTGTCTGAGGACCAGATCTCCAGCGGCTCCCCGTATGATGTGCCCCGCAGGAGATTGGTGTAGGAATGGGAGTGGCTGTTTACCATTCCGGGAAGCACATAGTCGCCCTTAAGATCCATATAGGTCTCTCCCGGAGCAGGAGTCAGGCGGGTGCCCACTTCTGCGATTTGATGATTGAGAATGCGGATATCACCTCGTTGAAAGGTGATATCCGCATTGTGAAATTGTATTCGTCTGCCATTGGCAAGTATCATATTACGTTCCTCCAAAATCGGGAAGTTCCTATGGGGACAGATCCCGGAGTCAAATCTCTCACAAAGTGTGACGCACATCTGACGGAAAGCAATTTTTTAATGCGCTCTAGTCTTAAAATGGTCGTATAACAGCCTTAAAACATTGTGAAAAATTCACGGAGACTCTCGGACCAGTCGCCCATGCATACAAGATAGTGGTTGCCCACAGGGGTATTCAGGAAATGGCCGGTTCCTGCGTCACAGTGCAGACGTATCTGGCTGCGGCAGAGATTACATTCGTGAAGGCTCTCCTCAATCTGCGCACCGGAGATAAAGCAGCGCTCCAGCAGTCCGGTTGCCTTGAATACAGTTGCCTTGCCGCTGGGAATATCTCCAGCCACGGCCACACCGATCCCTGACTCAAAATGGGTGTCCAGATGGTAGCGCACCGGCATATTTAACGGCAATGTGCAGTGGGCAAATATGATTTCATCCTTGTGTCTGTCCACACGGGAGGGATTGCACTGGAATACGGGCTGCCCTGAGATCTGACCGAGAATTGCCATGGAGATCAGGGAAGGCAGGTCACCCTCGCATCCGCTGTAGATACCTTCCTGATTCAAAAGGGCCAGGCCCAGGCATCCTGTATTTTTTACCGCTGTGAGCAGATCAAAACAGCGTACGGTAAAACCGTCCAGGTCATACCGTTCCACCAGACGTTTGAAAGCGCCATAGATCTCCAGCGCCTGTGTGATCTGATCCTTATCAAAATCCTGCGCCAGAAGGGCACGGCAGGAATCATTGTCCGGATAGGATTTCTTTGCAATCTCTTCCAGAAGTTCAGGCATTCCGATCTCTACAACCTGAATGCCGGTTTTCTCAGCAAGGGCATCATAATCCACATCCGTGGAGATCAGCCAGTCTGAGGGAGCGCCCACCAGGCCCAGCCGCATTCCCTGAAGGGAATGTTTCGCGTTTGCGGCACGCATGACATGTTCAAAGTCAGAAGCCAGTTCTTCCTGCGTGCCGTGGAGAAGCCTTCCCTTTATCTTGTGGTTTGCCAGATAGGTCATCATTTCCATGGATGCGGACAGGGAATTGTCGCTCCCGCTGGTAATGATGATAATAGGTTCCTTTAGATAGGGCAGGGCATTTTTAAAAGCACCCGCCGTACCGCCGGAAGCCACGTAAACGATAGAGACCGGCTCTTTTGTGAGAGCTTCTGCGGGTGCCGATACAAATTGATCACCTGTTTTTTCAGAAAGATACTGGAATAAGGACCTGGCCTTCTCAGCCAGTTCAGGACCTGTTTGAAGCATACTTTGTAGATAAAGATAGTTCGTCATATGTAACCCTCTCTCCATGATGAGAGCCCCCCTGCATGGGGGACTCCAAGTTTCCTTAACGTCTCTTAAAATATCTAACACGGTGGTCGTCCTACCACAAATCTAGCAAAAAAAATCCGCACTGTCAATATACAAAATAAAAAATCCGGCATTTGCTTTTAACCCGGACCTTTCTTCCGTGTCTATTCCACGCACCGCCGGATCAGGTTGAATTCCAGTTTCTCGGTGATGAAATAACTGTCAGAATAAAAGATGGGATTTCCCTTGGAGGAATAGTGGATCTGCTGCAGCAAAAGCAGCGCTTTCGGATCTGTCAGGGACAGCTTATCCATCTGGCGTTTGTCGCTGAGCACCGCGTGAATCGAGCAGTTTGCAAAGGAGACCGGTGCATAGCGGTTGATGAATTGGAATAGGGACGGTATGGCATGGGAGGAGAAATCCTCCAGCATTCCATCCACATATGGTATGTAGTCTTCCACAAATACGATGGGAGTGTCATCGGCAGTCCTGACACGCTCAATGTAGAGAATCTTCACAGGGGTATCGCTGCCCAGGCGTTTGGATATCTCAGGGCCGGCCATACGTACATCCACAAACACACTCTGGGTACCGGGCACATAGCCGTGTTCCGAGATGATCTTTGTGGTGCTGTCCAAAGCTGAGATATTGTAACGGATATTTTCGCTGCCGTTATAGCGTGTAACAAACGTGCCGATCCCGTGGCGGGATATGACCAGGCCTTCATTCTCAAGTCCTTTCAATGCTTCCCGGACTGTATTTCTGCTGACCCCTAATTGAGCGGCCAGATCCTGTTCGGAAGGCAGTTTATCCATAAACTCAGATTTACGGATCATATCGGATACCGCTTCTTTAACCTGTGCGGACAGGGTTTTGTTTGTCAGCTTCATGAATTTCATACTCCTTTGAATGATATCGCGGTGATCACCGCATTTTGAGTATAACGTAGAAAAGAATCATTTGTCAAGATAGAGTGCATGAAAGAGATGGAAAAAAATGGGAGTTTATTTGTGAAAAACAACTAAAAGTATCAATAACTTTTAATATAAACCATACAATTGACATAGCAAAATTGCTATGTTATCATAACATTAACACGAGTGGTTGGACGTCCAACGAGATGAAAAAACAGGAGGAGAAAATAGATGGATTTTAGAGCGGTCCGACAGGAAGTGGCAGAATTCTGCCATTATATTTATGAAAAAGGGTATACTCAGGCATCAGGGGGCAACTTAAGCTGCCGTGTGCCGGGAACAGAATTAGTCGCGATCAAGAAGACTGCAGTGAACATGCGGGTCATGACAGACGCAGATGTTCTGATTGTGGACATGGAGGGCAATGTGGTATATGGAGACGGCAAGCCGTCCAAAGAAGCGGGTTTCCATTTAGGTGTTCTCAAACTTCGTCCTGAAATGAACGCCTTTATCCACTGCCATCCAAATTATTCGATCGCGCTGGCCAACAATAATATTGAACTTCCCTTCACATCAGTTACAGCCAGAAAAGTTGTGGGTCATGTGCCGTTTATCGAATCCGCTCCTGCGGGCAGTGAAGATCTGCGCCGGTATGTGATCGATGCATTCCGGGATCATCCGGAAAGCAAGGGGATTCTGATGAAGGAACATGGCGTATGCGCGGTGGGTCCATCTCTGGAAGCGGCCTACAACGTGGTTGATCTGATCGAGCAGACTGCTAAACAGGCTTGCATCCAGGTGCAGGTAGCGGTAAACAGGGACAAATTCAGGGAACTTTTTCAGGTGTGATGTCCCGGGGATAAAACATTAAGAAAGCGGAAGTAAACGAAAGGATCAGATAGGAGAAAACATTGAAAAGATTAGAGCAATTAACACAGGAATGGAAAGGGGAAGGCCTGTTATTGCCTATCTGGGCAGAGGAGGATCACCTGTGTATGGTGGATCAGCTGAAGCTGCCTAAGGAGGCACCGGTGGTGGAGCTGCGGAAGGTAAGCCAGCTTGCCGAAGCGATCAAAGTAATGTCCATCAGAGGTTCAGGGGCAATCGGAATCGCAGGCGTGTATGGAATGCTTCTGGAAGCCATGAATACCAGAGGTGACCGCGGTGCGGTCATACAGTCAGGCTTGGAACTGAAGGCTACAAGGCCGACAGCAGTTAATTTAATGAAGACAGTGGACGGTCTGATCGCCTTTGTGAAGAATTGTCCTGACAGCGGGTTCATGGAACTGTTTGAGGACAGGGCATGTGATATCCTGGAAGAGCAGCTGGCGTTCGAGCGGCAGCTGGGAAAGAACGGTGCAGAGCTGATCGAGGATGGGGATACGATTCTCACCCACTGTCATTCCGGTGCACTGGCCGGTTCCGGATTCGGCGGAAGGGCGCTTTCCGTTATCAGGACCGCATTTTTACAGGGTAAGAAGATCCATGTCTTTACCTGTGAGACAAGGCCGTATCTGCAGGGAGCCAGGATCACTGCCTATGAATTGGAGAAATTCGGGATTCCTCATACGCTGATCACAGATGATATGTCAGGATATCTGATGAAGCTGGGCAGGATACAGAAGGTGGTAGTGGGATCTGACCGGGTGGCTGCCAACGGGGATTTAATTAATAAAATAGGAACTTATATGCACGCTGTGGCTGCCAAAGAAAACGGAGTGCCGTTCTATACGGCCACATCCTCCCACACCATTGACTTTACCTTACAGCATGGTATGGATCTGGAGGTGGAATTCAGGCCGGGAAGCGAAGTGACCCACCTGAACGGCCAGCTGATCACATCAGAAAATACAGAAGCGCTTTACCCTGCATTTGATGTGACTCCCAATGAGATGATCAGCGGCATTATCACAGAGGCCGGCGTTATCCGTGCTCCATACATAGAAAATCTGGCAAAACTAAAGAGATAGACAGGGGCAGAAACAAATGAAAGAATTGAGGAGGAACGATTTATGGGATTAACCGCACCAACCCATCACATTGGAGCTGCGCCGGGAGCATTTGCAAAAACCGTACTCATGCCCGGAGATCCGCTGCGTGCCCAGTATATCGCAGAAAATTATCTGGACAATGTGGTGAAGATCAACGAAATACGCTGTATGTATGCCTATACAGGCACTTATAAGGGAAAACCCGTATCTGTAATGGCCCACGGCATCGGTGCACCCAGCATGGCGGTTCATGCCTATGAGCTGTATCGTCTGTATGATGTGGAAAATATCATACGTGTGGGGACCACGGGCGGGCTGGCCCCGGATCTGAAACTGAAGGATGTCATCATTGCCATGGGCGCCTGCTATGACACTCCTTATATTAACCAGTTCCATCTTTCAGGCACATTTTCAGCCATTCCATCTTATGACCTGTTGCGCAGGGCTGTAGAAAGCGCAGAAAAGCTGGGGGTTGGCTACCGCGTGGGCAATGTACTGTCCACGGATGTGTTCTATCCGGCAGATGACTGCCAGCTTAAGTGGAAGGATATGGGAATCCTAAGTGTGGAGATGGAGACAGCGGCCCTCTACATTGTGGCAGCGGCGGCTGGGAAAAATGCACTGGGCATCCTGACAGTGTCCGACCACATTGTTACCGGAGAAAAGACAACTGCAGAGGAGAGACAGAACAGTTTTACCAACATGATGGAAATTGCATTGGAAATGGTCTAAGGAAAGAGGAATTTCAATGAAAAAGATTTTGTGTGGAGTTTTGATTGCTTCATTAAGTATGTCTCTTTTATCCGGTTGTGGAAAGACAAGCTCTTCTCAGGCACCAGAAAATCAAGAGACTCAGGTATCGGAGCCGGAGACATCTGAAAATGAAAAAGAAGAAAATGAAACAGTGCAGGAGACAGAAACGGGAAAAGATGGAAGTGATATTAAATTTGCTGTAATCTTCGGAGCTCTCGGAGATAACGGATACAATGATGAGGTATATAAGGGCTGCCAGATGGCGGTTGAAAAATTTGGATGCAGCTTTGACTATGTAGAAACCAGGGATGTATCCGAGGTGGAAATCCAGATGCGAAGCTATGCGGATGCAGGGGATTATGATGTTATTATATCCATCAATACGGATCAGGTAGATACTTTGGAGATGGTAGCGGAGGAATATCCGGATCAGAAGTTCTGTATGCTTGATACCGCTATAGACGGTTATGATAATATTAACTGCCTAGCTGCAGCTTACCCGGATCAGCATTTTCTTTCCGGCGTTCTGGCTGGATTGGCAACAAAGGATGACAGATTTCCTCTGAGTAATCCGGAGAATATTTTGGGATTCTGTATTGCAATGGATACGCCTACTTCCAGAGGACAGGCAGCTGGCTTTATTGCAGGTGCAAAATATGCCAACCCAGACGTAGAAGTCTTAACTAACTATATTGGAGGCTACGGAGATCCGGCCACAGCGAAGGAATTGGCTTTGGTTATGTATGAAAGAGGCGCGGATATTGTAAGCGCTAATGCCGGCAGCTCGACACAAGGTGTATTTTATGCGGCAGAAGAAAAAGATCGATATGTGATAGGAACGTCTTTAGCTATGGCAGATCCAAAGCATAGCCTGAGTACTTCATGTAAAAAGGTATGGTTGTTTGTTGTTGAAGAAATTCAAATGTTGGTAGATGGAACCTGGGCGCCTGGTTCAAAAACGGTCGGTATTCCTGAAGGAATTTGTGATTATGATGTTGAGGGGCTGGATGTACAGATTCCTGATGATATAACAAAAATCCTTGATGATACAAGGCAGTTGATCGCAGACGGTAAACTGGTGCTTCCGACCGATATTGATCAGGTGGAAGAATGGGCGAAAGAAAACCATCTAAATCCATAATACATGTGCAATTGGCCGACCTGAAATATCTGATGGAGGCAATTGAAAATATACTTAAGAGTTCTAATAATGGAGGAAAACGAAGATGAAAAAGAGGATTTTAAGCTGTGCGTTGGTACTGTCAATGGGAATCAGCCTTTTGTCAGGATGCGGGATGACAACATCCGCTCCCCAGACAAATGCGCCGGAAACAAAGACAGAGGCCCCAAAGGAGAGTAAGACAGAGGCTGAAAAGGATACCCAGGCACAGTCCCAGGAGGCTGAGGGAGAGAAAAAGGCAGGAAGCGACATTAAGTTTGCCGTTATTTTCGGCACAGGCGGTTTGGGAGACAATGGTTATAATGATGAGGTATACCAGGGATGTGAAATGGCCGTGGAACAATACGGATGCAGCTTTGACTACTGTGAGCCAAAGGATGTTTCGGAATTTGAGACCCAGCTGCGCATGTATGCGGACGCAGCTGAGTATGACGTAATTATCGCTATCAGCACCGAGCAGGCCGATGCACTTCAGATGGTGGCTGAGGACTATCCGGACCAGAAGTTCTGCATGCTGGATACGGTGATCGAGGGATTTGACAATATCAACTGTCTGGCAGCCGCTTACCCGGATCAGCATTTCCTTTCCGGCGTACTGGCAGGACTTGCAACAAAGGATGACAGATTCCCATTAAGCAATCCTGAGAATATTGTTGGTTTCTGTATCGCTATGGACACACCTACCTCCAGAGGACAGGCAGCAGGCTTTATTGCAGGCGCCAAATATGCCAATCCTGACGTGGAAGTACTGACCAATTTTATCGGAGGCTACAGCGATCCGGCAACGGCAAAGGAACTGGCGCTTGTTATGTATGAGAGAGGCGCAGATATTGTCAGCGCCAACGCAGGAAGCTCCACACAGGGTGTTTTCTATGCAGCGGAAGAGACTGACCGTTATGTTATCGGAACTTCCCTGGCCATGGTAGATCCAAAACACAGCCTGAGCACTTCCTGTAAAAAGGTTTGGCTGTTTATCGTAGAAGAGATCGGTATGCTGGCAGACGGAACATGGGCACCCGGCTCCAAGATGGTGGGTATTCCGGAAGGAATCTGCGACTATGATGTAGAGGGACTGGATGTACAGATCCCTGATGATGTTACACAAATTCTGAATGATACCAGACAGCTGATCGCTGACGGCAAGCTGGTTCTTCCTACCGACCTGGATCAGATCGATGACTGGGCAAAGGAGAACCATCTGGAGCAGTAATATCAACAGAAGGCGGCAGCAGATTCGGAGGTGACAAAAGATGGAACTGATACGGATGGAGAAGATAACAAAGATCTATCCGGGAACAACGGCTCTCAGCGCAGTGGATTTTACGCTTCATGAGCAGGAGATCGTTTCGCTATTGGGAGAGAATGGCGCGGGAAAGACCACGCTGATGAAGATATTGTACGGGATGACACCGCAAAGTTCCGGTGAGATCTTTTACCGGGGAGAGCCCATCCGGTTCCGTAAGCCGGTGGATGCCATTGAAAAAGGGATCTGTATGGTGCACCAGCATTTTATGCTGGTGCCGGCATTCACGGTCACGGAAAACATCATAGCGGGAAGTGAACCCAGCAAGAATAAGTTCCTGGATATGAAAAAGGCAAGGCAGCAGGTAAAGGATTTGATATCCCAGTTCCATTTTAACATCGATCCTGATGTGAAGGTGGAAAAGCTGTCCGTGGGAGAGCAGCAAAGGGTGGAGATCCTTAAGGTGCTCTACCGTAAGGCGGATGTGATCATACTGGACGAGCCTACCGCAGTCCTGACGCCGAGTGAAGTGGATGACTTGTTTGTGATCCTGAAACGGCTGAGAGATGAGGGAAAGAGTATCATTATCATTACACATAAGCTGAAGGAGACAAAGGCGCTGGCGGACAGAGTTGTGGTTCTTAGGGACGGCCGCCTGGTGGTGGATGATGTGAACCCGGCGGACGTGACCACCAAACAGCTGTCGGAGATGATGGTAGGCCGGGAAGTCAATCTTCAGAAGCGGCGCCCGGCAGAGCACATCGGGGAAGTGTGTGTTCATCTGGAACATTTGACCGTAAAGGAAGACGGACAGGAAAAAGTAAAAGACGTGTCCTTTGATATCCGCCACGGTGAGATCCTGGGGATCGCGGGTATTGAGGGAAATGGACAGAGCCAGCTGATCGAGGCCCTGACCGGACTGCGGGAACCGGAATCCATGAAAATGACCCTGAATGGAAAAGAAGTTACGGGCAATTGCCGGGATTTCCTTCAGGACGGCATCGGACATATTCCAGAGGACCGTTTGTCCATGGGATTGGTAAAAGAGATGTCCATTATGGACAACATGATCCTGGGGTATCACCGGGAATCGGATTTTTGCAGGAAGAGTGGCTTGCTGGAGAAAAAATCCATATTCCGGTATGCCCAGAAGCTGAAGGATAAATTCCAGGTCAAGGCACCCAATGTGGAGGCTGCGGTCAGTTCCCTGTCAGGGGGCAACCAGCAGAAGATCATCATTGCCAGGGCATTCAGCAGGGATCCGAAAGCGATCATCATTGCCCATCCAACCCGAGGGGTGGATATAGGGGCAATGGAATATATACACAGCCAGCTGATCGAACTCAGGGACCAGGGGGCAGCTATCCTGCTGATCTCCGCGGATCTGGATGAGGTGAGGACTTTAAGCGACAGGCTCCTTGTGATCTACGAAGGTGAGATCGTATCAGAAAGCATGCCGGGAGAACTGGATGAGGTTGAAATGGGACTTTTGATGACCGGCGGCCATACCATGGTGGAAAAGGAGGTGCAGGCATGAACGAACAAATGAAGAGCGCAAAAAGGACAGCCATGAAAAATTCCTTCATCAACTCCTTTTTTGCTTTAGTATTCTCCCTCCTTTTAGGAATGATATTTATCGGCATCAGCGGATATTCACCGCTGGAAAGCTATAAAGCTATTTTCGGCGTGTCCCTGGGAACGGTCAAGGGATTTGCACTTTCACTGAGCCAGGCCACACCGATCATGTTTACAGGACTTTCCTTTGCCCTGGCTTACCGGGTGCGTATGATCAATACAGGAGCGGAAGGACAGCTCTATGCAGGGGCCATGGCGGCCGCGCTGGTGGGGGCTTATATCACAAACCTGCCGGGCGTTATCCATGTGCCGTTGGCCCTGCTGGCGGCGATCGTGGCAGGAGGAGCAGTGGCATTTTTTGTAGCCCTTGCAAAGATCAAATTCGGAGCCAATGAGATCATCATGACCTTGATGTTAAATGAGATCATCCAGCTGTTTACCAGTTACCTGGCCAACGGGCCTTTAAAACCCCCGGGAAGCGGTGTGGGACAGACGGAGCGTATCGCGGACAGCGCCAAGCTGGTGAAGCTGATTCCCCAGACCCAGCTGACAATCGCTATTTTTGTGGTGATCATTGTAGCCATACTGCTGCAGTTCATGCTGGACCGGACCGTTTTTGGCTATGAGATACAAGTGACGGGCCTGAACCTGAGGGCGGCCAAGGTTGCCGGTATCTCTGTACCCAAAACATACCTGACCACATTTGCTCTGAGCGGAGCAGTGGCAGGCCTTGGGGGAGCGGCCATGGTGCTGGGAGTCAATTACCGGTTTATTGAGGGCTTTTCTTCCGGCTATGGATTTGCGGGCATTTCCGTAGCAGCGCTGGCAGCCTACAGTCCGGTGGGGGTTATCCTTTCGGCATTCCTGATCGGAATCCTGAAGGCGGGTACCATCACACTGAACAGGACCACGTCCATACCGGTGGAGTTCGTGGATGTGATCCAGGTTCTGGTCATCATCTTTGTGGCGGCGCCGGCACTGATCCAGGCTATCTTGAAACAGGTACATAAATTTAAGAAGGAGAAACAGGAATCTTACGGAGGTGAAAGCTGATGCAGTTTAATATAGATTTGGTATATTCCATTTTAGCGTCCACCCTGCGCAGTTCCGTGCCATTGATCCTGGCATCCATGGGAGGCTGTTTTTCCATGCGGGCCGGTGTCAGTGATCTGGGGTTGGAAGGTATGATGCTGGCAGGCTCCTTCTTTGCGGTGTTGGGTTCCTGGATCTCAGGAAATGCGTGGATCGGGCTTTTGACCGGCATCCTGTTCGGCGCTGTTTTTTCCATGCTTCACGCAGTCATGCATATTTCTTACAAGGTAAACGCGTCTATCAGCGGAATGTGCGTAAACCTGCTGGCCAGCGCCGTGACGCCTCTTTTGCTGAACGTTATCTTTGGCATGAGCGGAAAGTCTGTGAGCGTGGCGGCATTCGCAAAGCCAAACTGGGGCATACTCCAGAAGATACCTGTGATTGGCAGGATTTTGGGAGCCCAGAACATACTGTTTTTCCTGACCATACTTCTGGTCATTGTCAGCTGGATCTTCTTATATAAGACGACCCTGGGGCTGCGGATGAGAATGGTCAGTGAAAATCCGCAGGCGGCCAGCACCGTAGGCTTGAATGTCCGTATTTACAAGTATTTCGGAGTGGCCATGAGCGGCGCCTTTGCCGGACTGGGCGGGGCCTACCTGTCCCTGGGACAGATGAACCTGTTTGTGGAAGATATGACTTCAGGAAGAGGATACATTGCCGTGGTTATCAATGCATTCGGAAGGTACAACCCGGTGGGTGCGCTGGGCGGCAGCCTTTTCTTTGGATTTTTTGATTCCCTGCAGACCATTTTCCAGAGCATCCTTCCATCCCAGCTGGTTATGATGACGCCCTATGTATTTACCCTGCTTGTCATTACCTTTGGATTAAAGGGAGGCAAGGCACCGGCAGGTGTGGGTAAGCATGTGGAGACTTGATACGGCACAGATATTGGAACAGATCATATTGAGAACTGAATGGCAATGGAGGAGTACAGACATATGACAAACAACGAGTGGGAAAATGCATCCCGTCCAACGGATAAGGACGGCAAACAATATCATATCCAGTGCGGTAAGGGGGATGTGGCCCGTTACTGCCTGCTGCCCGGTGATCCCAAACGGGTGGGGAAAATTGCCCGGATGTGGGACAGCGGCCACCTTGTGGCAGACTACAGGGAGCATGTGACCTATACGGGAAAGATCGGGGATATGGACATTTCTGCCTGTTCCACAGGGGCAGGCGGCGGTTCAACGGCCAGTGCATTAGAGGATCTGGCGGAAGTCGGCTGTGACACACTGATCCGTGTGGGAACCTGCGGAGCAATCCAGACCTATATCAAACCGGGCGATCTGATCATCTGCACAGGAGCGGTAAGAAAGGAAGGGACCAGCGATGGATATGTGACCAATTCCTATCCGGCCGTGGCTGACCACGAGGTGACCATGGCATTGATCGAGGCGGCGGAGCAGCTGGGGTATACCTACCATGTGGGAATTGGATACACGGCCTCCTCCTTCTTCTGCGGACAGGGGCGTCCGGGGCACAACGGATACAGCCAGAGTTTCATGAAGACATTGCTGCCGGATATGCAGGCGGCCGGAGTACTTAACTTCGAGATGGAGGCAGCGACCGTCCTCACCATCAGCTCCCTTTACAAAATGCGTGCAGGCGCTATTTTTACCGTGGTGGCCAACCGGGTGGAGAATTCCTTCCAGTATGACAACAGCACGGTGGATCATAACCTGGAAGTGGCGAACCTGGCCATGCAGCTTCTATGGGAATGGGATAAAAAGAAAAAGGAAAAGGGAAAAGCGCATATTTCCCTGTCTCTTATTAAATAGTACGTGGTAAAACCCTATCTGCCACGGCAACAGGAAATCCAATAGGCATGGAGACAACATGGCCCTCAGGGGCCGCCGGCTCTCCATGCCTTTTGTGACCATATGGCATGGCGGTGAGGTATGGACATATGGCTCCTAAGAACTGGTTGCATCAACGCCCGATCTGAGGTACAATATCCTGAGTTGTTAAAACGTGAGACCTTGGAACAGCAGGATGCCCAGGGTCTTTTTCAGTCTGCGGAAAGCAGTCCCTATGGGAACAGGCTCTGCCATGATACACATGGTTCTGCAAAAGCAGGAGATAGACCATATCAGGAGGAAGACCGTATGAAAAAAGCTTTGTTTTATGGTATATTGGCATCATTTTTTTTCGCTTTTACCTTTATACTGAACAGGAGCATGAACCTTGCAGGAGGGTACTGGCTGTGGGCAGCCTGTCTGCGCTATCTGTTCACCCTTCCCATGCTGGTTCTGATGCTGGCCAGGGAGAAGGGGGCGATGGCAGAGGTTTGGAGGGAGATATGCCTGCGCCCGTTTGAATGGGTGCTGTGGAGTACGGTGGGATTCGGATTGTTCTACGCGCCGCTGACCTTTGGGTCTGTGTTTGGGGAGTCCTGGCTGGCAGCGGCCACATGGCAGCTGACCATTGTGGCGGGCGTGCTTTTGACCCCTCTTTTTGGAAAGAGGATACCGGTCAGGAACCTGTCCTGGTCCTTGCTGATCCTGGCAGGGATCTTCCTGCTCCAGGTTCCCCATCTGAAACGGGCCGATGGAGGAACCGTGTTCCTCACCCTGGTTCCCATCCTGGTTGCGGCATTTTCCTATCCCCTGGGAAACCGGAAGATGATGGCGTGCTGCCCTCCATCCATGTCGACCATCAAAAGGGTGTTTGGAATGACTCTTTGCAGCATGCCCTTTTGGCTTCTGTTGTCCCTCTGGGCAGCGGTAAGGTCCGGGCTTCCCGGCAGGGGACAGGTGATGCAGTCGCTGTGTGTGGCCCTGTTTTCCGGTGTGATCGCCACCGTGCTGTTCTTTCGGGCAACGGATATGGTAAAGCACAATCCAAGGCAGCTGGCAGTGGTTGAAGCCACGCAGTGCGGGGAAGTGGTATTCACCCTGCTGGGCGGTATCTTCCTGCTGCAGGACGGTGTGCCCGACAAGGCCGGATTGGCCGGCATTGCGGTGATCGTGGCCGGAATGATCGGCAACAGCCTGGCTGCTCAGGAAAAGTAAAATAGGCAGCCATCAACCTCTATATTAAGAAGCCTGTTAAAAAACCGTAATAATTATTATTTTGCAATCAGTGCGGATTTGTGCTACACTGAAAAATAGAGTTACAATTTTAACGAACATCAGGAGTGGTCTAAAACAATGCTGGAAATATCAGGAATATGCAAATCTTATCGCAGGCAAGTCATCCTTGAGGGGGTGGAACTAACGGTAGAACCGGGGGACTGTGTAGGAATTGTGGGATATAACGGCTGTGGAAAGACCACTCTTTTGTCAATTATCTCAGGAGCCTTAAAGGCGGACAAGGGCAGTATTGTATTTAACGGCAGACAGGCGGTGGGACGTCCTCGGGTGTTTGCCGAGGAGGCCGCCTATGTGCCTCAGGAGAATCCTCTGATGGAAGAACTGACGGTCAGGGACAACCTGCTTTTGTGGTACAGGGGAAGCAGGAAGGGAATGGAAGAGGATCTGAAAAACGGAGCCGCCGCCATGCTGGGGGTGGATAAGATGTTAAACCGCACGGCCGGAAAGCTTTCAGGAGGAATGAAAAAGAGGGTCAGTATTGCCTGTGCTTTGTCCAACCATGCGCCTGTGCTGATCATGGATGAGCCGGGGGCTGCCCTGGATCTGGAATGCAAGGAACTGATCAGGAATTACCTTCGGGAGTATATGGCAGGAGGCGGTGCGGTGGTGCTGACTTCCCATGAACTGGCCGAACTGGCTCTGTGCACACAGATGCATGTGTTGAGGCGGGGCCGCTTGACAAAGATTGAAAATGGTCTGTCGGCCAATGAGCTGATCAGCCAGTTTCGATAGAAATACAACAGGACATGCAGAATATGCATGGACCCGATGCAAGGGAGGAGAAAAAGAATGAAATGCACAAAATGCGGAGCGGAGTGCGGGGATGAAGTGAAATTCTGTACCCAGTGCGGCGCTCCATTGGACAGCGAAGGCCAGGAAACAAAGGCAGAGACCGCAGGAGAAACAGGGGCAGAGACTGCAGAGGAAACTGCAGGAGAGACAGAGATTGTAGAAGAAATTGCAGGAGAAACAGTGGCAGAGACCGCAGGAGAAACAGCGGCACAAGGCGCGGGCTCAGAGCAGGCATTGGCCGCAGAAGACCAGCCGCCAGCAGTGGAAGACCAGACTGTACAGCCGGCAGTTACCCAGCCGGTTCAGACATCAGCCGGTGAGCCGGGCCCCAATAAGAAATTCATGAAGATCCTTTTTGCAGTCATTGCCATTGTATTTGTTGCTGCCGCAGCAGCACTGGCATATGTAAAGATGACGGCAAAGGATCCAAAGCAGGTAGTGATTGATGCCTTTGAAAACATTTACAAGGACGGCCAGGTGTTCCCGTCAGAGGAATTGTTCGGCTTTAAGGACTTTGCCGACACGGCACTGAAAGAAGACAGGGAAAGCGGTATGACCCTTAAGATGGACAGTTGTTCGGATCCCAGTGTGAATGCTTTTGCAGGCAGCGGACTGCGCCTGGAGGGCAGGGAAGACAGGACCAACAACCGGAACGCCTTTAACATGGGTGTGATCTACAACGGAATGGATCTTGCCAATTTTGATGCTTACTATGGCGATGATACCCTGATGATGGCGATCCCCGAGCTGAGCAGCAAGGTGTTTACCGTGGATCTGGGAGAAGGACTGGCGGACCGCATTAAGAACTCACCCACCATCGGCCCTATGCTGGCTGACAGCGGCGTGGATGTGGATGGCCTGGCAGGATATTTTACAGACTTGATCGATGAAGCCGAGAAGGCTGAGGAGGAGGGAAAAGCTCCATTTGATATCGAAGCCCTTATGAACCGTTATAAGGAAGGCTGCAAGGCACAGGACAACTTCAAGGCGGCTCTCACCGTTACCAAGGCGGACAAGGGTACCTACACCATGAACGGCGCACAGGTCAGCTGCCAGGGGTATGACGTTGTGATCAGCAAGGATTCCATGATCGAGTTCCTGCGCACATCTTCTGATTTCTTCCTGCAGGATGAGACCCTGAAAGGTGATTACTTAAAGCAGCTGGAAGCCACCGTGAGAATGAGCGAGCTGATGGGCGGCGCTGTAACAGGAGCCGGTTCCGTGTCTGCACAGGAGATGCAGGAGCAGACCTATGATGAGGTCAAGGAAACTGTGGACGAAATGATCACATATCTGGAGAAGTCACTGACAGATGTGCAGATGACAGTTTATGTTGACAAGAGCGGAAACCTTGCCGCAGTGGACGGAAGCACGAACCTGTACGTGGAAGATGAACCAGGCGTGGAAGACGGATACGTGGCAGTTAACTTTAAGTTAGAGCTTCAGGGCGGAGCCTATCTGACGCAGAATCTGACGGGCAGTGTTGTTTTGGAGGATGCCACAGACACAGTGACAGTGGACCTTTTAAAGCAGGGAACCTATGACGGCAAAAAACTGACCTGTGACCTGTCCGTGGATATCGGACTTCCGGAGGATGCCAACTACAATTTCATGTACACAGGAACTTATGATTCTGCAGACGGAAGCTACCATGCAGGTGTGGAAGTGGGCGGCGAAGGTTCCCAGATCCTTAAGATGTCCGCCACAGGCGTGATGGATCAGCTGGAAAAGGGCAAGAATTTCCACATGGATATCGATTCACTGGAGATCGCGGCCATGGACAATACCATGAATGTGGTCCTCAGCGGCGAGGTGTACAGCAGACCTCTGAGCAGTGAAGTAACGCCTCTGGAGGGTGAGCCCCTGGATGTGCTGGCAGCCACGGAGCAGGATTGGAACAATGTGCTGATGGAAATGGTATTCGGCGTGATGGGTCTGGCAGGACAGCTGGATGTACCGATGTATTAAGGCGGCTAAGGCAGCTGCGGTAAATACGGCTAAGGCGCTGTAGTTAATACGGACTGAAAAGCCGTGAAATACAAGTAATTGAAAAACGTGCCCGGGTTTTTGACCAAAGGGTCAGGGATCCGGGCGTGACAAAAGGAATGGGGAAATATGTCTGCACGTCTGGTTTATCTTAAACTGGAGTTAAAACGAGCATGTAAAAAGCTTCCCCACATCATTGCAGGGGCAATCGTGCTGTTACTATTGGCGGGTACGGTTGCCTTTTTGGCAAGTAAGATGTTGTATGGGAAGCAGGTATCAGGGAGGATCACCGTAGGGGTGGTGCTTCCTGAGGGAGATGCGGTGGCAAAGAAGGCGGTTGCCATGGTTAGTTCTCTGGAAAGCGTAAAGAGTATCTGTGATTTTGAATATATGGACCGTGAGGAAGGGGTGGCCAGGCTGAGGGCAGGGAAGCTGTTCGGGGTAATGGAGGTGCCGGAGGGATTTGTCCAGGATATTATGAATGGGACCAATACACCGGTGCGCATCATACTGCCGGAAGGGGCAGGTTTGGAGAGCCGGATCTTCAAGGAACTCACAGATGCCGGCTCCAGGACGCTGGGAGCCAGCCAGGCAGGAATCTATGCCGGCGATGAGCTTTGTGTTCTGGAGGGGATGACTGATTCCATTCCCCGCCTGGAGGCGGATCTGAACCGGATCTTTATGGGGTACAGCCTTCCCCGGATGGATTATTTCAGGAATGTAAGGGTCACGGCTACCGGGGATGTGGATACGTACCACTTTTACGGGATCAGCGCGTTTGTGCTGTTCCTTCTCCTGTGCGCCATTCCGGTGTCGGCCTACCTGTCACCTGCCAGCCGGACCATGAGGCAGAAACTGTCCCTTATAGGTGTGGGCAATGCCACGGTCATAGGCGCAAGAATCCTGGGCCTGGGCCTGCTGATGGGGGTAACCGCCCTGCTGGCCCTGGCAGCAGCATGGGGCCTTGGCTGGATCACATGGAGCCTGCCGGGGATCCTGTCTGTTGCAGCCGTATGCGTGGCGGCTTCCTCCATGGTCGTATTCCTGTACCAGGCCGCGGGCAGCCTGATGGGGGGCGTGATGCTCCTGTTTCTGGCGGTTACGGCCATGCATTTTCTTGCAGGCGGGTTCCTTCCCCTTGTATTCCTGCCAGCCTCCTTACGGACAGCGGCAGCCTTCCTGCCCACCTATATTTTTATGGAAGGTGTGAAGATGGCAGTGACTTCGGCTTTCAGTATCGCGGTGTTCTGTAAACTGGCAGCAGTGGCAGCCGTATGCTTTCTGCTCAGCCTTTGGGTGGAGGTGGGAAGAAGATGAAAAAAGTAATGGTATGGTTCCTGCTCTCCTGCAAGCGATATATTAAAAAGCTCTCCTTTCTGCTGATCCTTCTTCTGCTTCCGCTTGTGATCCTGGCAGTTGATAAGGGGCAGGGAGATAAGGGGCAGGAGATTAAGATTGCCATCGCTGTCCAGAACGGCCAGGAGAATGAACTGGGCGCTGAACTGGCGGAAGGTCTAATAAACCGCAGACTGGGCCGGGACGCCGGCATGTTCCGGTTTTATGAATGCCGGGATGAAGAAGCTGTTAAGGACGAGGTGGCTTCCCGCAGGGCGGAGTGCGGGTTTGTGGTATATGAGGATTTTAAGGAAAAACTGGATGCCGGAAACTACAGGCGCAGCATAGGTGTGTATTCAGCTCCTTCCACCGTGTCGGCGTCCCTGTCCACGGAAACGGTATTTGCCGCGCTGATGGAAATCTATGACAGGCAGCTTTTAATGGATTATGTGGGTGAGGAGTCCCTGTTTGAACAGCTGGGAGCACCGGGAAGCGCGCAGCGGGAACAAGCCGCCGCACAGTCGGGGGAACTCTATGACAAATGGCTTGCTAACGGAAGTACTTTCCGGTTTGAGTACAGCTTTCTGGATCAGGAAGGCCGTGAGCAAACGTCTTCCGATGCCCTGTCCGGGACCGTATTTCCCGTCAGGGGGCTGGTGGCCGTGTATGTGTTTATAACAGGCCTGTACGGTGCTGTGGTGCTGTGCGGGGACGAAGAAAGGGGATTATACCTTCCGTTGTCCTATGGCTTGAGGACGCCCTGCCGCCTGGCGTCCATGGCAGCCCCTGTGTTCCTGGCGTCCATATCCGGCCTGATGGCTCTGTGGGCCGGCAGGAGCCTGGGAGCGCCTGCAAAGGAGATAATTGTCATGGCAGTTTACTGCGGGGCGGTAACGGCCGTATCCTGGCTTTTAAAGCTGGCCTGCCGCAGGCCCCAGGTACTCTGCTGCATCATCCCCTTTTTTGTCATAGGAAGCCTGTTGTTCTGTCCTGTGTTTATAGATGCAGGTAGGTATCTGGATGTGTTTGACCAGGTGGGAAAAATGTTCCCTCCCTGGTATTACCTGAATATGTTCCGGTGACGGCAGTGAGATGACTAAAGGGTCAATGATAAAAAGAAACAAAGAATCCTGCTCGCAGGATTCTCCGCCTTCGGCGGGGCGCTTCAGCGACATCTTTCCTTCCGCCGCGGTGTGATCCCGCGGAGTGTTTTTAAATTTCCCGTGATACAAAAAATCCCAGACCGTTATGATCTGGGATTCCGCTACTGCAGAAGAAGGGAGTCGAACCCTCAAGGTATTACTACCACACGGACCTGAACCGTGCGCGTCTGCCAATTCCGCCACTTCTGCATTCTGCTGCTGTCGAGTTGTTGTCTCAAGCAACGAAGGTTATTATAAGATAGGTTGGCCTATTTGTCAACTATATTTTTGAAAAAATTTCCTGACATTGCCAAAAGAAAAAAAATTAGAATATTTTTCAAAAACCAGTTGCCAATTGTAAAATTCTATGCTATACTACCATTCGTGTTGCGGGAGTGCTGGAATTGGCAGACAGGCAAGACTAAGGATCTTGTGGGTGTATGCTCGTGTGGGTTCAAGTCCCATCTCCCGCACTAAAAAGCCTAGTGTATACTAGGCTTTTTTGTATTATATCATAATACGGCAAAGGATCGGGATCGTGCCGGATACCAGGCGGATCCATAAAAATACAGGTGTAATTTTAGGATGAAATATGATAAAATAATGCCATGTAAAGGGTCCGGCTTACTGGCCGGAAAAGGAGGATATATGGATTTGAATACAATACTTGTACTTCAGAATGCAGGGGTGGATACAGAAGGGGCCTTAAGACGGTTCAGCGGTAATTCCGGGCTTTATGAGCGCTTTCTTACAAAGTTTTTGTCCGATCCCACGTTTCAGGATGTGACAAACGCCTTTGAGGCAGAGGATACACAGGCTGCCCTGACTTCCACCCATACCTTTAAGGGACTGACAGCCAACCTGGGGCTTACCAGGCTCTACGGCATATCCTCAGAGATGGTGGACTGTATCAGAGGGGATAAGTTTGCGGAAGCGTCCGGGAAGTATGGTGAACTGAAGAAAGCATATGATGAGATCTGTGAGATCCTTTCCAAGGCCTGAGTTTTGTACAAAAGCCTTATTTGAATGTATCAATCGCCTGAATCCACGGATCCAGGCGGATCGCAGAGAGGAAAAGTAAGATGCGCCAGCGGGATACGATACTGATTGTAGATGATATGGAGATAAACCGGGTCATACTGAGCGGCCTGTTTCAGGATGAATACCATCTGTTGGAAGCGGAGAACGGGGAACAGGCCCTTTTGCTGTTAAAGCAGTACCACAGCAATATTGCCATCATGCTTCTGGATGTGGTGATGCCTGTGATGGACGGATATCAGGTAATGAAGGAGATGGGGGCAGGCGGTTTCCTGGATGAGGTGCCGGTGGTGGTGATCACCGCGGACAATTCCCTGGAGGGCGAACTTCGCTCATTTGACCTGGGGGCATCGGACATCATTGTAAAGCCTTTTGAACCCCATGTGGTAAAGCGCCGTGTACATAATATAATTGAACTTTACCTTCACAAGCATAACCTGGAGGATATGGTGGACCACCAAGCCCGCAAGCTGAAGGAATCCAACGACATACTGGTGGATGCCTTGTCTTCCGTCATTGAGTACAGAAGCCTGGAGTCGGGACAGCACATCAAGCGGATACGCCTTCTCACCAGGGTACTTCTGGAGGAGGTGTCAAAGAACTGTCCGGAATACGGTCTGGACCAGCAGAAGATAGAGGTTATTGCATCGGCTTCCGCCCTCCACGATATCGGAAAGATCGCCATAGAGGACAGGATCCTGAATAAACCGGGTCGCCTTACCCCGGAAGAATTTGAGATCATGAAGACCCACACCATAAAGGGCTGCCAGATTCTGGACAGCTTGGGCAGGATGAGTGACAAGGAATATCTGCAATATGCATATAACATCTGTCATTACCATCATGAGAGATGGGATGGAAAGGGATATCCGGAAGGACTTTGCAAGGATGCAATCCCCATCTGCGCCCAGGCGGTGTCCGTGGTGGATGCATATGATGCCCTTACATCCGACCGTGTATATAAGAATGCCATCCCCTATCAGCAGGCAGCCAATATGATCCTTAACGGGGAATGCGGCGCTTTTTCTCCAAAGATGCTGGAATGTTTTAAGACCGTTCAGCCTGCGCTGGCCGGCCTGTGCCGGCAGTATGCGGACGGGAATGTACCCAGGGAGCACTCCCTGTCCCAGGAAGCCTCCCTGATGCCTGTGGCGGAGGGAAGCGTCAGCGCCCTGCAGCTGGAGCAGATGAAGTATCTGGCCATGCTGCGGTATGAAAACACCATGGTGGTGGAGGTGGATTTCTCCACGGGAAGCTACCATATGGTGTATGCCCCTAATCTGCGCATTAAGCGTTCGTTCCAGGGGGAGCGTCTGGAGGACGCGGTGGGACGTTACATTGCCGAGATGGTGGATCCGCAGGACCAGGAATATATGCGGGAGGCATGGGCTATGGGAATGCCCGGTTTTTTCCAGCAGGGAATGCTGAAAAAATCATGGAAGCACCGCGTACGGGACGGGCAGGGATGGTGCTGGTTTGACCTGACCATCCTAAGGATCGATATCGAACACCCGCGCCAGAGAAAGGCCCTGCTTTTGTGGAAAGCACTGGAAGCAGAGGCGGAACATATTTCAGCCGGAAGAACGGGCGGACAGCAGGAAACAGGGGAGGAACTTCAGGATGATGTTCAAATTCTCCACAGCATCCTGAAAGGCATATCCCGTTACCGCAACGACCAGTGGTTTACCATCCTGGAAATTGACGATGGATTCATGGGATATGGAAGGGATGAGATCAACGGCCGGTTCCACGGCCACTATCTGGACATGATCCATCCGGATGACCGAACACGGGTCAAAAAGGAACTGTCGGACCAGCTGAACCATGGAAATGAATTTGAACTGGAGTACCGTGTACAGGATGCGGACGGGGTGAGCAACTGGGTATTAGGCAAGGGATGCCTGATCACGGACCAGGATGGACAGGAGTGCCTTTACAGTGTGATCATTGATATCAACCAGACGAAGCGCGCACAGGAGGAACTGCGCCTTGGACTGGAGCGGTATAAGATCATCATGGAACAGACCAATGATATCTTTTTTGAGTGGGATATTGAGACGGACACGGTCAACTATTCCCCTAACTGGAAAGGGAAGTTTGGCTATGATCCCATCTCCGCCAGGGCTTCGGAGCGGATTCCTAAGATATCCCACCTCCACCCGGAGGACATGGCTCCCTTTGGGGCATTTATCCAGCAGATCCGCTCAGGCAGACGGTACGGGGAACTGGAATTTAAGGTTTCTGATTCCAGGGGGCGTTACCAGTGGTGCAAACTGAGGGCAACCACACAGTTTGACGACCAGGGAAAGCCCTGCAAGGCAATCGGGATCGTAATTGATATCAATGAAGAAAAGATGGCAGCCCAGGAGCTGAAGGCACGCGCGGAGAGGGATACCCTTACCAGGCTGTACAACAAAGCTTCCGCCCGACAGAGGATCGAATATCTGCTGGCTAACCGGGAAAAACCTGAGGGAGCAGCCTTGTTTATCATTGATATCGACAATTTTAAGATGGTCAATGACCAGTATGGCCATATGTTTGGGGATGCGGTGCTGACAAAGATAGCGTCCCAGCTTTCCCGTCTGTTCAGAAGCAGCGATATCGTGTCGCGGATTGGCGGGGATGAGTTCATGGCTCTTCTCCAGGGGGTTTTGGGGGACGAGCAGGTGAAGATGGTGGCAGGGCGTATCCTGGAATGCTTTGACCGGGTATTGGAGGAACTGCCCAGAGAGTGCAGCATTACCAGCAGTATTGGGATCGCTGTCTGCCCAAGGGATGGGGATGATTTCCAGACCCTGTTCCAGCGGGCGGATGTGGCCCTCTACCACGCCAAGGCCTGCGGCAAAAACCAGTACCAGATTTATGACCAGTCCATGGAAAGCAGGGCCTACGGGCAGAATGCGGGGAGACAGACCGCGGCAAACACTACCATTGAGTCGGAAGGGACGGAACTGGTGTTAAGCGATCTTCTTCCAAGGGCGTTTAATATCCTCAGCAAGGCGGAGCAGCTGGACCGGGCGGTTGAGAGTGTACTGGAACTGCTGGGGGAGCGGCTTCAGGTGAGCAGGGCCTACGTGTTTGAAAACTCCGAGGACAACCTGTTTTACAGCAATACCTTTGAGTGGTGCGCAGAAGGCATTGAGCCGCAGAAGGATAAGATGCAGAACATGGCATACTCAGAGTTTGACAGTGATTACAGAGATTATTTTAACGAGAGAGGCATCCTCTACTGTGATGATATAGGAAAGTTTCCACGGGACATCAGGGAACTGATGGAAAGCCAGGGGATCCAGTCCATGCTCCAGTGTGCAATCAAAGACAACGGAGTGTTTAAGGGCTGGGTGGGATTTGACGACTGTACGTCCAAATGCCTGTGGACCATCAACCAGATCGAGGTGCTGTCATTTATCTCCGAGCTTTTGTCCCTGTTTCTTTTAAAGCAGAGGGCCCAGGACAATGTCATGGAATTGGCGGGGGATCTGAGGGCTGTCCTGGATCACCAGAACTCATGGATCTATGTGGTGGACATCGGAACCCGGGAACTGCTGTATATCAATGAAAAGACGCAGCGGATCGCGCCGGAGGCCAAATTGGGCATGAGCTGCCATAAAGCCTTTTTCGGGCGAAAGGAACCGTGCGCCAGATGCCCCATGGAAGATATCCGCCATAAGATAAACTGTACCATGGAAGTATACAATCCTCTTCTCAAGGTATGGTCCCTGGCGGACGCGTCCGTGATCCGCTGGGGAAAGAAGGACGCATGTTTGCTGGCATGCCATGATATTACCCGCTACAAGACAGGTAAGGACGGGCCGGATCAGGAAAAGTAGCAGATAAAGATACAAAAATGCGGGCATAACAGGAAATCCGGAATATCCTGATAATAGAAAACAGGATCAAGGAGTTACCATATGAAACGTTGTGTACCGTTAGAGCCTCAGGCCGAGGCTGTCTGTCAGGCCAGTTCCAAACCACCCCTTATTTTTGAACTGCCCGTGGCCCAGGGGAGGATGGTTCTGGAAGAGGCCCAGGACAGCCCTGTATATAAATATCCGGCCCGGGCAAAAAGGGTGGTGGTCAATACCGGAAGATGGGGTGCGATCCCAGTATATCTGGTGGAGCCGGAAACTGTCTGCACACCCGCCAATGTGATTCTTTACATTCACGGCGCGGGCTGGGTGTTCGGCAGTTATCATACCCATGAAAAGCTGGTAAGGGAGCTGGCTGCCAGAACCGGTTCGCTGCTCATATTCCCGGAGTACAGCCGCTCACCGGAGGTCCGGTATCCAACTGCCATTGAGCAGTGCTACAGTGTGATGTGTATGGTGCCCGAGCTGGTCCGGAACATGGGGTATACTGCAAACCCTGATACATTTACCGTGGCGGGAGACAGCGTGGGCGGCAACATGGCCACCGCCCTGACCCTGATGTCAAAGTTTCGCAGAGGTCCGGCGATCCAAAAGCAGCTTCTGTATTATCCGGTGACCAATGCCTGCTTTAATACGGGTTCATACTGTGAATTCGCCCAGGGCTACTACCTGTACCGGGCAGGTATGGAGTGGTTCTGGAATCAGTACACCATGTCGCAAAAAGACAGGAATCAGATCACAGCCTCACCTCTGCGGGCAAACCTGGAACAGCTGAGGGGCCTGCCGGATACAATGATCCTTAACGGGGAGGCGGATGTTCTCAGGGATGAAGGGGAGGCATATGCCATAAAGCTGAGGCAAGCGGGAGTGGATGTCACTGCCGTGCGTTTCCAGGCCATTATACACGACTTTGTGATGCTTAATTCCCTGGACCAGACCAAGGCCTGCCGGGCAGCCATGGATGTGTCTACGGAGTGGATCAACAGAAAGAATGTGGAGAAGCAGTGACACAGCCGCAATAAACAGCAGTGATAGGCGGCAGCAGACAGCACAAGACAGCAGAAGTAACAGCAGCAGAAGACGGTACTCTTTGGAAGGGAACGGCTTCTGCTTTGTTTTTGTAGGGAAATCATACGGGATGGAAACTTCTTGAATTTGCCCGGTTTATACTCTATACTATAAATCAAATCAAACGAGGGGCGGGCAGTTTTATGATTAAGATATTTCTTGTGGAAGATGAAGTTGTAATGCGCAACGGGATTAAGAATAACATACCCTGGGAAAAAGAAGGACTGTTATTTGCTGGGGAAGCCAGCGATGGGGAACTGGCCTATCCGCTGATTAAGAAGGTCCAGCCGGACATACTGATCACAGATATCCGCATGCCTTTCATGGACGGCCTGGAGCTTTCCGAGCTTGTGAAAAAGGAATTTCCCAGGATCAAGATCATCATCCTCAGCGGCTACAATGAGTTTGACTATGCAAAGCAGGCCATACATATCGGAGTCACGGATTATCTCCTAAAGCCCATCACTGCATCCAAGCTTTTGGAGGCAGTGAAAAAGGTTGCAGAGGTGATTGAACGGGAGCGGGAAGAGGAGAATATGCTGGAGCGGTACCGCCTGGAGATGGCGGAGAACACGGTGTTGGACAGGCAGCGCCTGTTTAAGGATCTGGTGACCAGCCGCATCGGCTTTAAGGAGGCCCTGGAGCGGGGGGAGCAGCTGGGAATGGAACTGTCCGCCTCATTTTACCAGCTCATGCTTTTTAAGCTGATCCCCTCAGGCCCTTCCAGCGTCTGGTCGGACCGGGTGCTGTCCTGCCAGGAGGCCATTGAGGAGCGCATGGAGGGGAGGCAGCATATCCTGGTGTTCGACCGGGGGGAGGAGGGCTGGGCCTTTATCCTCACCGGGGAATCGGAACAGGAGGTGGAGCGCAGGACCCGGGACTGCGCCGCCGGTCTGGGGGATCTGGTGCGCACCTATAAGGACATACAGTTTTTTGGAAGCATCGGGGGCTGCGTGAACCGGCTGGGAGATCTGCAGCAGTCCTACGGACAGGCGGGCCGTGCCTTTGCCAGCCGCTTTTTTTCGGAAATGAACCAGGTGGTGAGTTACAGCGAGATGGAGCAGGTATATTCAGCGGCAGGGGAAGCCATTGACATTCACTCCGTGGACGGGTCCAAGGTGAACCGGAGGACGCTGGAACATTTCCTGAAGCAGGGAACCGTGGAGGAGGCCGTCAGCTTTGTGGAGGAGTATTTCCAGAACATAGGGGAGAAGAACTACCATTCCTTTATGTTCCGCCAGTATATCATTATGGACTGCTACCTCTGTGCCCGGACCTTCCTGGAGGAACTGGGAATGGATATGAAGAACCTGCCCCGTGAGGTTACGGACATGGAGGGAACCCTGAAGGAGAGCCATTCCATGGAAACCTTAAAGGAACGCCTGGTAAGCCTTTTTAAGGAGACAATGTCACTGAGGGACGGACAGACAGCCAGCAAATACAGTCAGGTCCTGGAGGAGGCCATGGCTTTTATCCGTGAGAATTATGCAAAGGAGGAGATCTCTCTGAACACTGTGGCGTCCAGGGTGAATATCAGCCCCAGTTATTTCAGCTCCATATTCAGCCAGGAGATGGGCGTGACCTTTGTGGAGTATCTCACCAGCGTGCGTATGGAGCGCGCTAAGGAGCTGCTTATGTGCTCAAACATGAAGACATCGGAGATCGGCTATGAGGTGGGGTACAAGGATTCCCATTACTTCGGATATCTGTTTAAAAAGACGGTGGGATGCACGCCCAAGGAGTACAGGGCCGGAAGCAGGGAGCGCTCATGAGGGCGCCAGGATGGCTCCGGGAGAAAGAAAAGCGGTTCTTAGACCGCCTTCCCCTGGAAAAAAGACTGAACACCATGACCTTTATCATCATCATCCCCCTGACGGTCCTGGTCATCTATCTCATGGCCACGGTGGTCAAGTTCTGTAATGCCTATAACCAGAGCATTGTGAATATAACGGATGTGAACAATACCATGGCGTATTTCAGGGAGGACATGGATTATACCATGTACCGGATCGCCATCGGCACCATGACCTATCAGGATATCCATGATATGCCCGAGGAGGACAGGCCGTACGGGTGGGAGCAGATCAAGAATCCCCACGAGATGATCAACTCCACCAGAAAAGTGTACAGGCAGCTGCTAAAGCGCACCTCAGATGACGGGAACCGGCGCAGGATCAGCTGGATTATCCACTGCCTGGACCAGCTGGAGGATCGGGTGGATGAGATAGAGGACAACCTTCCCTATGGGGGCTATGACAAGAATATGCAGCTTCTGGAAATGGGCGTGTACATGCTGACCGAGGACATTGCGGAACAGAGCCAGGAGTTTATATACTATGAGACCCTCCATGTGCAGGAGATCCAGCGCCAGCTGGAAAGCCAGGAGCGCACGGCCATGGTGGTGAGCTTAAGCCTTCTGGGGATCATCCTGATCCTGGGCCTGACCCTCAGCCGCAGGATCACAAAGAGCGTCACCGAACCCATCCAAAAATTGTGCAATGAAACGGAGCGTGTGGCCAGGGGAGACTTTACCTCAGGACCCAAGATCGAGTCAGGGGATGAGCTGGCGATCCTCACCGGCAGTTTTGACCATATGAAGGGGGAAATCGGCCGTTTGATCGAGGATATACGGCAGGAGCAGAACCAGCGCAGGGTGATGGAACTGCAGCTGCTCCAGGAGCAGATCAACCCCCATTTCCTGTATAATACTCTGGACACCATTGTGTGGCTGGCCGAGGGCGGGCAGAACCGGGAGGTGGTGGACATGGTAACCTCCCTGTCCGAGTTTTTCAGGACTACCCTAAGCGGGGGGAGGGATTTTATCACCATAAAGGAGGAGATGGGGCATATAGAGAGCTATCTTCAGATCCAGAAGATACGTTACCAGGATATCATGGATTATGAGGTCTCCCTGGATGAATCCCTCAACGGGTACAGGATGCTCAAACTCACCCTTCAGCCACTTGTGGAGAACGCCCTCTACCACGGCATCAAGAATAAACGGGGAAGGGGACGGATCTGTGTCCGCGGATATGCCAGGGATGACATGGCGGTTTTTGAGATCCGGGATGACGGGGCAGGGATGTCAAAGGAGGAGATGGAAGCAGTGGAACGCAAGCTCAGGGGTGAGGACAGGTCCCATGCCAAAAGCGGTTCTGCCTCCAAAGGCGGTTTTGGGCTTTTTAATGTGGCGGAACGGCTGAGGCTGAATTATGGCAGCCGGTGCAGCCTGGAGTTTCACAGCGTCCAGGGGGAGGGCACCACGGCAGTGGTCACCATCCCGTTGGATATGGAAAATGAGGCAGTTTGAAAAATTCCACCTTTTTTCGTAAAAAAACACCCGAAAGTGTGAATAAACTGTGAAAATTCAAAAAATCGTGTACAAAACAACGGAGAAATTCCGTTGTTTTTGTTATTCACAGCTGGTATCATATAACCATCAACACGGGGTATCAAAAATCATAAAATACATATTCAAGGAGGTTTACGTATTATGAGAAAGAAAACTTTGAGTGTTATGTTAGGTGCAGCAATGGCAGCGTCCCTGCTTTCAGGGTGCGGAGGTTCCAGCAAACCAGCTGATGTTACCACAGCAGCTCCCGCAGCAACCACGGCAGCCCCTGCAGCCGACACCACGGCAGCTCCTGAAGCTGACACAGAAGCACCTGCAGCTGATGCGGCGTCATCTGATGACCTGATCGTGGTTGGTTACGCACAGGTTGGCGCTGAGTCTGACTGGAGAACTGCCAACACAGAGTCCTTTAAGTCCACATTTACGGAAGAAAACGGATATAAACTGATCTTTGATGATGCACAGCAGAAACAGGAGAATCAGATCAAGGCCATCAGAAGCTTCATTCAGCAGGATGTAGACTATATTGTAGTTGCACCCGTGGTTGAGACCGGATGGGAGGCAGTGCTCCAGGAAGCACAGGAAGCAGGAATCCCGGTTATCCTGTCCGACCGTATGATGGATGTGGATGAGAGCTTATATGAGTGCTGGGTAGGAGGCAACTTCATCAAGGAAGGCGAGGACGCAGGCACATGGCTGGCCAAGTACCTGGAGGATCAGGGCAGAGGTGATGAGGAGATCAACATTGTAACCCTTCAGGGAACCATCGGTGCATCTGCACAGGTTGGCCGTACAGAAGGTTTTGCCAATATCCTTGCCGAGCACAGCAACTGGAAGATGTTAGATAAGCAGACCGGTGAATTTACACAGGCTAAGGGTCAGGAAGTGATGGAGTCCTTCTTAAAGTCCTATGACGATATTGATGTAGTAGTGGCTGAGAACGACAACATGGCATTTGGCGCCATCGATGCGATCAAAGCAGCAGGCAAGACCTGCGGACCTGATGGTGACATCATCATCTTCTCCTTTGACGCAGTTAAGGCAGCATTTGACGCAATGATCGCAGGCGACTTAAACGCAGCATTTGAGTGTAACCCACTTCACGGACCACGTGTGGATGAGATCATCAAGAAGCTGGAAAAAGGCGAGACTGTAGAGAAAATCCAGTATGTAGATGAGGCTTACTTCGATACATCCATGGATCTGGAAGCCATCAAGGCTGAGCGCGCTTATTAATAGTCATCAGAGGAAAGGCGGTGGGGAGAGTCGTTGCACGGCTCTCTCCCTTTTTAAGCCCGGAGTGCGGATGACAGGAAGGGAGCCCTGTAAACCTGGGCAAAAAACGGTAGAAAGGCGGAAATCCCATGGAGCAGAACATTGTTTTGGAAATGCGGGGAATCAATAAGAATTTCCCCGGAGTAAAGGCCCTGGAGAACGTGGACTTTACCTTGAGGAAAGGCGAGATCCACGCCCTTATGGGGGAAAATGGCGCCGGAAAGTCAACGCTTATCAAGGTTCTTACCGGCGTGGAGGAGTTTGAGACCGGCACGATCCAAATGGATGGTTCGTCCGGTATGATCATTAACCGGTCTCCCCAGGAAGCACAGGAAAATGGTATCAGTACGGTTTACCAGGAAGTGAACCTGTGCCCCAACCTGTCAGTTGCAGAAAACCTGTACATTGGGCGTGAACCAAAGGTCGGGCCGCTCATTGACTGGAAGACCATGAGAAAGAATGCCCAGACGCTTTTGGAAAGTCTGGATATCCATATTGATGTGTCGGCAGCAGTGGAAAACTATTCCATTGCCATCCAACAGATGATAGCCATTGCACGTGCAGTGGATATGTCCGCCAAGGTGCTGATCCTGGATGAGCCCACATCATCCCTGGATGACGGCGAGGTGGAAAAGCTGTTTGTGCTGATGCGACAGCTGCGGGATAAGGGGATCGGTATCATCTTTGTAACCCATTTCCTGGAGCAGGTATATGCGGTATGCAACAGGATTACGGTCCTGAGAAATGGGACCCTGGTGGGGGAATATAAGATCGAGGACCTGCCAAGGGTACAGCTTGTGGCAAAGATGATGGGCAAGGACTTTGACGACCTGGCAGCCATTAAGAAGGAAGGCATTTCCACGGTTAAGGAGGAAGTGGTCATCAGCGCAAAGGGATTGGGCCACAAGGGAACCATCAAGCCCTTTAACCTGGACATCCACAAGGGCGAGGTGATCGGGCTTACAGGACTTCTGGGTTCAGGACGTTCCGAGCTGGTGAGGGCGATTTACGGGGCGGATAAGCCGGACAGCGGTGAGCTCTCGGTCAAGGGACGGAAGTTAAAGGCAGGAACCCCCATTGACGCTATGATGCACGGAATGGCCTATCTTCCGGAAAACCGCAAGGAAGAGGGAATCATAGCGGACCTGTCCGTGCGTGAGAACATTATCATTGCCCTCCAGGCAAAAAAAGGCATGTTTAAGCTGATGTCAAGAAAAGAACAGGAAGAATTCACGGACCAGTATATCGATATGCTCCAAATCAAGACAGCTGACAGGGAAACCCCCATTAAACAGCTGTCAGGAGGCAACCAGCAGAAGGTGATCCTGGGCAGATGGCTTCTCACCCAGCCGGATTTCCTGATCCTGGATGAGCCTACCAGAGGTATTGATATCGGTACAAAGACAGAGATACAAAAGCTGGTGCTGAAGCTGGCTGAGGATGGAATGAGCGTGGTGTTCATCTCATCGGAGATAGAGGAAATGCTTCGCACCTGCAGCCGCATGGCGGTCATGCGGGACGGCGAAAAGGTAGGGGAACTGGCGGAGGGCGAGTTGAGCCAGGATTCCATAATG
Organism: Clostridium sp. FS41; assembly: GCF_000954015.1. Lineage (NCBI taxonomy): Bacteria > Bacillati > Bacillota > Clostridia > Eubacteriales > Clostridiaceae > Clostridium > Clostridium sp. FS41. The sequence goes on along the minus strand of NZ_JYHN01000064.1, from coordinate 195,191 downwards.
AAAGCAATTGCAGGAGGAGGGGAAGAATGATGGAGAAAGTGAAGAAAATAACAGGATACAGGCTTTTTCTTCCCCTGTCCTGTCTGCTGATTGTGCTGCTTATTAATCTTGTAACCACCCCCACATTTTTTAAGATATCCATTACCAACGGAGTCCTTTACGGGTACATCATTGACGTGATCAACCGTGCCAGCGAGCTGGTGGTGCTGGCCGTGGGCATGACTCTGGTGGTGTCTGCCTCGGCGGGAACGGATATTTCCGTGGGAGCTGTCATGGCGGTGGCGGCTTCCGTATGTACCCATGTGCTGGCCGGAGGAGAGGTCTCGGTCAATGAATACGCCAATCCATACATACTGGCCGTGCTGGCCGGTCTGGCCGTGGCTGTCCTGTGCGGCTGCTTTAACGGTTTTCTGGTAGCGAAGCTGAAGATACAGCCCATGGTAGCCACCCTGATCCTGTTCACGGCAGGAAGGGGAATCTCACAGCTGGTCACCAACGGACAGATCACCTATATCCGTGTGGACGGATATAAGCTGCTGGGTGCCAATATCCCGGGAATCCCCATTCCCACCCCCATTTTTGTGGCGGTCCTGGTGGTGGTCCTCACCTATGTACTCCTTAAAAAGACGGCCATGGGAATGTACGTGCAGGCCGTGGGCATTAATGAACGGGCTTCCCGTCTGGTGGGTCTTAAGTCCACAAAGATCATCTGGATGGCTTATGCGTTCTGCGGCCTTTGCGCAGGTATAGCCGGGCTGGTGGCATCATCACGTATCTACTCCGCGGATGCCAACAACATCGGACTTAACATGGAGCTGGACGCCATCGCCGCCGTGGCCTTGGGAGGAAATTCCCTGGGAGGCGGAAAATTCTCACTGCTGGGCTCTGTTATCGGCGCCTACACCATCCAGGCCCTGACCACCACCCTCTATGCCATGAGCGTGCCTTCGGACCAGATTCCGGTGTACAAGGCGATTGTGGTCATCATCATTGTGGCAGTGCAGTCCGAGGAACTTAAGAAGTTTAAGAAGCGTTTGACGGCAAAGCATGCGTCTAAGACAGTGGAAGGAGGAGCGGCATAATGAAGAACGGCAACACAAAGAAAAAACTGGACGGCAACTCCTTTTTGCTGGTAGTGACCATTGTATTGTTTTTTGTCATGTATATTGTGGGTATCCTCATGTTTGGCGGCCGCGGGTTTGCCAAGGTGCAGAATTTCCTGAACCTGTTTATCTCCAATGCAGGATTGATCGTGGTGGCAACGGGCATGACCATTGTCATGATCACGGGCGGCATTGACATTTCCGTTGGCTCTGTTGTGGCCATGGTGTGTATGATGCTGGCGTGGATGATGGAAAAGGGGGGGATCGGCGCTGTCCCCGCCATCATCATTGTTCTGCTTACCGGCTGTGTCTTTGGACTGGTGCAGGGCTTCCTGGTGGCGTATCTGAAGATACAGCCCTTTATCGTCACACTGGCAGGCATGTTCTTTGCAAGGGGCATGACCTCCATCATCAGCCAGGAAATGATCAGCATTAATAATGAGACCTTTAAGTCCATGGCAACCTTTAAGATGTATCTTCCCTTTGGCGGTTATCTGAACAAGAAGGGGATCATGATCTATCCCTATATCTACCCAAGTGTGATCATTGCCCTGGTGATGCTGGTGCTTATCTTTATCCTTTTAAAGTATACCAAATTCGGACGTTCCATCTACGCCATCGGCGGAAATGAGCAGTCTGCCCTGCTTTTAGGTTTGAATGTAAGGAAGATAAAACTCCAGGCCTATGTGCTGGATGGCTTTTTGGCAGGACTTGGAGGACTTCTGTTCTGTATGAATACCTGTTCCGGCTTTGTGGAGCAGGCCAAGGGCTTTGAGATGGACGCCATTGCCTCATCCGTCATCGGCGGCACCCTGCTCACCGGCGGTGTGGGAAATGTGATCGGCAGCCTGTTCGGTGTGCTGATCAAAGGAACCATTGAATCATTTATCACCTTCCAGGGAACCCTGTCCTCCTGGTGGACCAGGATCACCATTGCGGCGCTGCTTTGTTTCTTTATTGTACTGCAGAGCCTGATCGCGGCATTTAAGAGAAAGAATAAGTAGAACTGAGACGGCAGCGGATCATATACAGAGAGTTATGGACACAAGCAAGAATCCCGGTACTGCATCGAAAGGGATGTGATGCAGTACCGGGATTTTGAATACGGAAATAAAGACTGGAATTTACAGGCGGAGAACTCCGATCCCCACAAGCCCGGGGCCGGTATGTACGGCCAGGGATGCGGTGATGGCCTTTTCCATGATCAGTGTCCCATTGGGGATGCCGGTGGTCAGTCTGGGGCGGAGCGCATCAGCGGCGTCCTGTCCCTGGCCGTTAAGCAGAGCGGTGAGACATGGGCCGTTGCCCGCGAATTTCCCTGCTTCTTCCAGAAGCCTGGTAAGGCCCTGCTTTGCGCCCCGTATCTTGGCGGCTGTGTAGTAGACGCCGTCACCGTTGCAGGAGATAATGGGTTTAATGTTCAGCATGCTGCCCACCACGGAGGTGACCAGGCCGATGCGGCCGCCCTTGCGCAGGTAGGTCAGGGTGTCCATGTAATAGAAGACCTTGGAATCCTTTACCTTTCCGGGAAGGATCTCTTTCAGTTCATCAAAGGTCCTTCCCTCCTCCAGCTGCATGGCGGCCCACACAGCCAGTATGCCGGCTCCAAAGGAGATGCTTCTGGTGTCCAGCACAAAAGAGGTCAGGTCCGTGTCCTCCTCCAGGGCACATCCCACCGTATTAAAGGTGCCGCTTAAACCGCTGGAAATGCAGAAGGCCAGTACATGGGTGTAACCTTCTGATTTGATCTCGTCCAGCATCTCCCTCACATCCTGGGGACTGGGGGTGGAGGTGATGGGGATCTCCCTGGGGAAACGCTGGTAAACGGTTTCAGCTGTTATGTCCGTTCCGTCAATATAATCTTTTTCAGGATAAATGATATGAAGGCGCATTACCTTCATGTGATATGTTCGGGCCAGTTCATCGGATACATCGCAGCCTGAGTCAATTAAAATAGCAGTCTTCATCTCATACCTCCATATGTAGTAATCAAAACTATATATTAAAGTATCTCATAATATGATATCTGTGTCAATATAAAATCAAAAAAGGTTTGAGAAATGATTTCAAAGCCATATCTGTCTCTGTTTATCTCCGCGTTAAAGTTGTACATACATATTTTTAGAATTCAAAAAAGTTATCAATACTTGTTGACATCCATATCGGAAAAATGTATAGTAGGAATAAAGAGGATTGATTGGTTAAATAAACGAAATATCCAGGGATATGGGCAGATATTATGATCAAAACCGCAGATGGATGCATGCATTTTGCGAAAAAGACCTGTGATAGGCTGCCCCGTGCACCGGAACTTGGCTGCATGATTACCGGGTAAGTTGTACGTACATAAAAATGAGGAACAGGGGCTGCTTATGGGATTACAGGAACCAAAATATCGGGTGGTCTATAACTGGATTGTGGACAGTATGAGCAATGGGAGTCTGAAGCTAGGGGCCAGGCTTCCCTCGGAGAATGAACTCAGCCAGCGGTTTCAGCTGAGCCGCCAGACGATCCGCCATGCCATCGACCTGCTGGAACAGCAGAAACTGGTGACCAGGGTCAGGGGAAGCGGGACCTATGTGGGCGGAGAGGGCAGGCTGGGGCGTCAGGAGCGGTATATGAACATTGCCGTGATCAGCACCTATGTGGACAGCTATGTATTTCCCACCGTACTCAGGGAGATAGAAAGCGTGCTGTCACAGAAGGGATATACGACCCAGATCGCCTTTACAGGCAACCGGACCGGCAGGGAGCAGGAGATACTGAGCAACCTGATCGACAAGGATATGATAGACGGCCTGATCGTGGAGCCGGCCAAAAGCGCTCTGCCTAATCCCAACCTGCGCTGCTACAGGGAACTGATGAATAGGCATATACCGGTTTTGTTCTTTAACTGCACGTATCCGGAGCTGGGCCTGCCCTTTGTGGCAATGGATGATGTGAGTGTGGGCAGAAAGGCTGTGGAGTACCTGGTAAAGGCCGGACATAGGAAGATCGGCGGTATCTTTAAATGCGATGACGGACAGGGGCCCCTGCGCTACAAGGGGTTTATGCAGGGAATGGAGGAGGCTGGTTTAAGGGCCAAGGACAGGAATGTGGTGTGGATCGATTCCGAGGATATGGTGGAGATGGAGTATTGGTCAGACTATCTCTTCCGCCGCATCGGGGACTGTACGGCTGTTGTGTGTTATAATGATGAGGTGGCCTATATTCTGTCCGGCATCTGTGAAAAACGGGGAATCTCCATTCCGGACCAGCTTTCCCTGGTGGGTATTGACAATTCGGAGCTTTCCACCCTGGCGGAGGTGCCAATCACATCCCTGCCCTATCCCATGGAGGAGCTGGGGCGGAAAGCGGCTGAAAATATTGTGAAGATGATCGAGAATCCATGTTTTGACGGGAACTATCGCTTTGACCCGGATGTGATTGGGCGGGATTCCGTGAAGCTTATAAAAGATGATGATGCAAAGCAGTAAAAAAATATTATAATATCCAGGAGGACGATAAAAATGACAGGAGTTAAAAATTATAAGTTTTGGTTCTGCACCGGTTCACAGGATCTGTATGGGGAGGAGTGCCTGGCACATGTGGCGGAGCACTCCAGGATCATTGTGGAAAGCCTGAACCGGTCAGGGATCCTTCCATACGAAGTGGTATGGAAACCAACCCTGATCACCAATGAACTGATCCGCAGGACGTTTAACGAGGCAAATGCTGATGAGGAGTGCGCAGGCGTCATCACATGGATGCACACATTTTCACCGGCCAAGTCCTGGATTCTGGGACTTCAGGAGTTTAGAAAGCCTCTGATGCATTTCCATACCCAGTTTAACCGGGAGATTCCTTATGACACCATTGACATGGATTTTATGAATGAGAACCAGTCCGCACACGGCGACAGGGAATACGGCCATATGGTCACACGCATGGGCATTGAGCGGAAGGTGATCGTGGGACACTGGAGCGATGAGAAGGTGGTCGGCCGAATTGCGGGCTGGATGCGCACTGCGGTGGGGATCATGGAAAGCAGCCATGTGAGGGTGGTGAGATTTGCCGACAACATGAGAAACGTGGCTGTCACAGAGGGAGATAAGGTAGAGGCCCAGGTGAAATTCGGCTGGGAGGTGGATGCCTACCCGGTAAATGAACTGTGCCAGTATGTGAAGGCGGTTCCAAAAGGGGATATCACAGCCCTGGTTGACGAGTATTACAGCAAATATACCATCCTGCTGGAGGGAAGGGATCCTGAGGAATTTAAACGCCATGTGGCGGTGCAGGCGCAGATCGAGGCAGGACTTGAGAGATTCCTTGTTGAAAAGGATTATCATGCCATTGTGACCCATTTCGGCGATCTGGGCGAGCTGCAGCAGCTTCCGGGCCTGGCGATCCAGAGGCTGATGGAAAAGGGCTATGGATTTGGCGGCGAGGGAGACTGGAAGACAGCCGCCATGGTAAGGCTCATGAAGATCATGGCCCAGGGCGTTAAGAACGCAAAGGGCACATCCTTTATGGAGGACTATACATACAATCTGGTGCCGGGCAAGGAGGGGATCCTGGAGGCCCATATGCTGGAGGTCTGCCCGTCCATCGCCGATGGGGAGATCAGCATCAAGGTAAATCCGCTGTCCATGGGCGACAGGGAGGACCCTGCAAGGCTTGTGTTCACGTCCAAGACAGGACATGGCATTGCAACCTCACTTGTGGACCTGGGAACCAGGTTCCGCCTGATCATCAATGATGTGGAATGCAGGAAGACGGAGAAGGCAATGCCTAAGCTTCCCGTGGCAACCGCGTTCTGGACCCCTGAGCCCAGCCTGGCAACAGGTGCGGAGGCATGGATCCTGGCCGGTGGCGCCCATCATACCGCATTCTCCTATGACCTGACGGCGGAGCAGATGGGAGACTGGGCAGAGTCCATGGGCATTGAAGTGGTTTATATTGACAAGGATACCACCATCAGAGGGCTGAAGAACGAGATGCGCTGGAATGGGGCGGTCTACAGATAAGGGAGGGGGATTTTATGAGTTTAGATCATAATACAGTCAGGGAATGGATTGAAAAAGGGAACACATCACTGGGAATCGAACTGGGCTCCACCAGGATCAAGGCAGTGCTCATCGGGGAGGACCACACTCCGATTGCTTCCGGAAGCCATGACTGGGAGAACCGGTATGTGGATCATATCTGGACCTATACCCTGGAGGATATCTGGACCGGCATACAGGACTGCTACGCAGCCATGGCGGCGGATGTGAAGGATAAGTACGGCGTCACTCTTACCACGGTTGGCTCCATTGGATTTTCAGCCATGATGCACGGCTACATGGCATTTAATAAGGAGGGCGATTTGCTGGTTCCCTTCCGTACCTGGAGGAACACCATCACAGGTCCGGCTTCTGAGAAGCTGACCCAGGTCTTCCGTTACAATGTGCCTCAGAGATGGAGCATTGCCCATCTGTACCAGGCCATCCTTAACAGGGAGGAGCATGTAAAGGAGATCGACTACCTCATTACCCTGGAGGGATATGTGCACTGGAAGCTGACAGGAAGGAAGGTCCTGGGCATCGGTGATGTGGCAGGTATGTTCCCGGTGGATATCCATACAAAGGATTTTGACCAGAAGAGGATCGAACAGTTTGACGAACTGGTGGCCGGGGAGCATTTCCCATGGAAATTGCGGGATATACTTCCCAAAGCCCTGGTGGCTGGAGAGGATGCGGGCACACTTACAGAGGAAGGCGCAAAGCTTTTGGATATATCCGGCAGTCTGAAGGCAGGGATTCCTATGTGTCCCCCGGAAGGGGATGCGGGAACCGGCATGGCGGCCACCAACAGTGTTGCGGTGCGCACCGGCAATGTGTCTGCTGGTACAAGTGTGTTTGCCATGGTGGTTCTGGAAAAGGAATTGGAGCATGTGTACCCGGAGATTGATCTGGTAACCACGCCGGCCGGTGACATGGTGGCAATGGTGCACTGTAATAACTGCACCTCCGACCTCAATGCATGGGTGAACCTGTTTAAGGAATTTTTAGAGACAATGGGCATGAAGGCGGATATGAACGACCTGTTTGGAACGCTTTATAATAAGGCGCTGGAGGGAGATCCGGACTGCGGCGGCCTGTTGGCCTATAACTATTTCTCCGGAGAGCACATCACCCACTTTGAGGAGGGACGCCCCCTGTTTGTGCGCATGCCGGACAGCAAGTTCAGCCTTGCCAACTTTATGAGGGTACACCTTTATACTTCTCTGGGAGCGCTTAAGACAGGTATGGATATCCTGTTAAAGGAGGAACATGTGAAGGTGGATACCCTGCTGGGCCATGGAGGCCTGTTTAAGACAAAGGGTGTGGGTCAGAGGATCCTGGCAGGGGCCATGAACGCGCCTGTATCCGTGATGGAAACGGCCGGTGAAGGCGGAGCATGGGGAATTGCCCTGCTGGCAGCCTATATGAGGAACAAGAAAGAGGGCCAGAGCCTGGACCGGTATCTGGCGGATCAGGTATTCGGAGGAGATCAGGGTATACGTTTGGAGCCGGTGAAGGAAGACGTGGAAGGCTTTGAGGCATTTATGGAGCGGTACGCACAGGGGCTTGCCATTGAGCGGGCGGCTGTGGATCATATGAGATAGACGGAACAACAGGCAAAAGACCGATGGAGGAACAGAGATGTTAGAGGAACTGAAACAGATCGTATATGAAGCAAACATGGAACTGCCCAGAAGAGGGCTGATCACTTATACTTGGGGAAATGTCAGCGGCATTGACAGGGAAAAGGGACTTTTTGTGATCAAGCCCAGCGGCGTGGACTATGACAAGCTGAAACCATCCCAGATGGTGGTGGTAGATCTGGAGGGCAACAAGGTGGAGGGCGATATGAACCCATCCTCAGATACTGCAACCCATGTGGAATTGTACAAGGCATTTAAGGACATTGGCGGCATTGTGCACACCCACTCTCCCCACGCCGCGGCCTGGGCCCAGGCCGGAAGGGCGCTTCCATGTTATGGGACCACCCATGCGGATTATTTTTACGGAGAAATCCCATGCGCAAGGAACCTGACCGAGGAGGAGATCGAGGAAGGGTATGAGATGAACACGGGCAAGGTGATCGTGGAGACCTTTGCAGGCAAGAACCCTGTCTATGTCCCGGCAGTGCTGTGCAAGAACCACGGGCCCTTTACCTGGGGAAAGGATGCGGCTGAGGCAGTGCACAATGCCGTGGTGCTGGAGGAAGTGGCCAAGATGAATTACATGACCGAGATGCTTAATCCACAGGTGGAGCCCGCCCCACAGTGTATGCTGGATAAGCATTTCATGCGCAAGCATGGTCCAAACGCATATTATGGACAGAGAAACCGGTAAGGCGGATCCTAAGCAGAAAACAGGGTCCGGGGCGGCCGTGGATTTTTACCGCCGCGTAGGAGTGGTTCTGAGGGCTGTGCCGGAAGGGCGTGTGGTGACCTATGGACAGATCGCCCTGCTCTGCGGCCGCCCAAAGAACGCCAGGCAGGTGGGCTACGCCCTTAGGAATGATCTGTCCGGCCAGGTCCCGGCCCACCGCGTGGTCAATGGCCAGGGATTCCTAAGCGGGGCGGCCAGCTTTGATTATCCGGGATTGCAAAAGCAGCTCCTGATGGATGAGGGAGTGGCCGTATCTCCGGATAACCGGGTGGATCTGAAGAAATTTGGCTGGAGGAATACCCTGAAGGATGCCATGGGATTTCTGGATGAGTTTGAAAGGGAGAAGATCTGAGATACAGGTCTTCTCCTTTTTGTTTACACCCGTGGCGCGCTTTAACGGGCTGCTCAAGCGGGCGCTGGGAGACGTGTGAAAGGCATTTGTCATGGTTCTGCCAGAGGGCAGGACCAGGATACAATAGTGCCCATATTCTCTTTGGAATAGAGATGGATGCCCGGTGATCCGGGATACTGCAGTTTGATCCTCTGATTGGTGTTGGCCAGGCCGATATGGTTATGAGGCACGTAATTCTCCTGCTTCAGGCACTCTGCGATCTCCCGGAGACGGGCGGGAGCCATGCCGGTTCCGTTGTCTATAATGGTATAGTTCAGTGCATGGTTTTGTTTCAGGATCTTGATCTTGATGATCATTTTTCCCTGTTTTCCCTTCATGCCATAGAGAAGGGAATTCTCGATGATAGGCTGGATCAGAAGACGCTTCACCAGTTCCTGCAATGCATCCTCCTCATAATCCCACAGCACGTCAAAGGTGTCCCCGTACCGGACCTTCTGAAGGGCGATATATTCCTTGGTCGCCAATATCTCATCCTGGAGGGAAGGCAGCTTTTCAGGGGAATCCAAAGTATAGCGCAGCAGGTGGGAAAGGTTGGCCAGCATCCGGACAGCACCGGCAGAGCCGGGAAGCTGCATCAGTTCAAAATTAATGGTCTGCAGGGTATTGAACAGGAAGTGGGGATTGAGCTGGCATTGCAGGGCAACCAGCTCAGCGGATGCCTTCTGGTATTGAAAGTTGGTCAGCTTCATATTCAGCTCATTGTTCCTCAAAAACGTCTTTATGATATTGTTCAGGATCAGGCTGTATTCATCTGTGATAACAGGCACCATTTCAGGAAGCTGCTGCTGTTTTTCCGCGGCTTCAAAAACCGACAAAATGCTGAAGATCTGGTTTCTTCTCTGGTCATTTGTGTACCAGGCGATACTGATGCTTATGAGAAGCCCCAGCCCTCCTGTGAGAAACGTGGTTGCCAGGATCTTATTGGACAGGGCGTACAGGGATCGGCGGGGGATCAGAAACACATAGTTCATATAAGGGTTGTCATTGACCGCTTCCACGAAATAATCCTGATGGCGGATGGTGATGGTATCTGAATCCTGCTCCATGATGGATGTAAAATCTATGCCATGGCTGTCCTCTGTGTTAAGGCTGGATACCAGGGGCTGGTTCTTAAGATCCAGCAGGAAAAACTGCATGTTCTCCAGCTCAGCCACATCGGTGAGGATATTCTCAAAATAGGAGCTGCGGATATTGATCACGATCACATTGTTTTTGTGAAAGCGCTGGTAAATAGATATCACATCATAGGTGAGGAGGGAGGATTCCCGGATGGTCCTGCGCTGGATTAGTATATTTTCATCTTCCGGCATATTGAGGAACGTCTGGTACCACTCCGGGTCCCTGGTTGTCTTAAGGTTCTCCCTGCGGTTATTGGACGAAAAGAAATTGTCAAACCGGTTGGGCATGTAAACATACAGGGAGTGATAAATATTGTCGTATCCCAAAGTGCTGTTAAAGATCGGAGTGATGGTGCGCAGGGTCTGTACCTGTTCGTAGGTCAGCGTTTCATTGTTGAGAAGCTGCAGGATGGTGAGATACAGAATGGAATTGCCCTCAAACAGCGATTTCTGCTTGTTGACTTCACGGAAAACATTGGTCAGGGACTGCTCCATCAGATGGCAGGAGGCATTAATACGGTTCTGAGTCTCCTTTACAAGGGTGGTGAATGAAAAATAAAAGACCAGGGTGCCGACACAGAGGATGGGCAGGCAGATCAGACTGGCAATGCGCAGAAAACTGTTGCGCAGGGAACGTTTCAGCATTTTGTACGCCCCTTTCTGTATTCCTGAGGAGTACATCCAATGGACTGGCGGAATGTTTTTACAAAGTTTTTCGGATTGTCATAACCGCACATTAAGGACACCTCATACACCTTGAAATTTACGTTCTGGAGAAGCTGGCACGCATAATTCATTTTTTCCTGTATCAGGTATTCTGTAAATGTGATATCCATCTGCTCCCTGAATAGTTTGGAAAGGTAGTTGGGAGTCAGATTGAGCTCCAGTGAGATCTTATTCAGGGAAGCAGAGGCAAGGTTTTCCGACACATAGCGTTTTATGTAGGGGATGATCGGGGAATCTCCCTGGTCTGTACCGGGAATCAGGGATGTCTGTAAATGCTCACTGTCCAGTACTTCTTTGATCTTATTAAAAACAGTAAATATTTCCATATATGTGGTGGGTTTCAGGATATAATCCGTAACCTGGTACCGGATGGCTTTCTGGGCCAGCTCAAAATCAGAATAACCGCTGAGGAAAACAACCTTTGTGTGTATCTTTTGGTCGTGGATATACTTGGCAAAGGCGATTCCGTCCAGGACCGGCATGCGGATATCGCAGAGGACCGCGTCAACCGGATGGTGGAGAATGTAATCAATGGCCAGTTTTCCGTTTTCCAGGCATGCTTCTACCTCAAATCCAAGACTGTTCCAGTCATATAAGGATGCAATCCCTTCCCGCAGTTTCTTTTCATCATCTACAATTAGCAGACTGTACATAAAATCCCCCTCAGAGTTGTGCGATTATTTTTACCATAAATAGTAAATATATGAATGCTTTTTCATTATACGGTGAAATGTATGGAATTTCAACAAAAATGCCTCAAATTGTAGATTGCCATCCCGATTTTGTAGAATAGCAACCTTTGAAAAGAGGATCATATTGGATATAATTTTAACATCAGTTGGATCGGTCATCATCAATACCGCAACAGACAGGAGGAAGGTTAAATGAATTTAAAAAACATGGGGGCACTTTTTTTGGCAGGAGCTTTGGCAGCCGGAAGTCTGACAGGATGTTCCGGGGGGAACCAGACAGCCGCGCCCAAGGAAAGCGGCAATGAGACCACGGCCCAGGCAGGAAAAACTGCGGGGAAGCAGGAAAAGGTAACACTGAGATTTGCATGGTGGGGAGATGAAGGAAGGCACCAGGCCACATTAAAAGCCATTGAGCTGTATATGGACAGGAATCCCAATGTGACCATTGAAGCGGAGTACGGGGGGTTTGACGGCTATCAGCAGAAGATCTCCACACAGCTTGCAGGACAGACAGCGCCGGATATCATACAGCTTAACGCAAACTGGATGCCGGATTATGCCAACAAGGGAGATTTTTTTATTCATTTACAGGACTATCCGGATTTGATGGATGTTTCCGGATTTGACGAGGAATTCCTGAACAGCTTCTGCGTATTTAATGACCAGCTCATTGCCCTGCCAACGGGAATGAATGCGCGAACCGCTTATATGAACAAGGCATCGGCGGAGAAGTTCGGATTGGATATCAGCCTGGATGACAAGCTGACCTGGGAAGACTATATTGAGATGGGGAAAAAGGTCCAGGAACAGGATCCCAACTCCTATCTTCTTGTAACCGATCCCCGTTTGACCGCCATCTATGTGGTTAAGGGTTATATCCAGCAGACCACGGGGGAACAGGTAATCAATGATGATTATACGATCGGTTTCGACAAGGAGGTTCTCACGGATGCATTTGATCTGGTGCAGCGGATGTATGATGAAAAGGTATTTGAGCCCATTCAGGACTCAGCCGCCTTTAATGATGTGTTCTATACCAATCCCAAAGTGGCTTCAGGGGAATTGCTGGCCAGCTTTGGATGGACCTCCAACATTTCTGAACTCAATGGCCTGATCGGAGCAGACAATATACAGGTTATCCCCATTCCTGTTCTGGACAATGCCAAGGATACGGCACTTTTGATCCGGCCCGCACAGGTCATGTCCATACCGGCTTCCTGTGAGAACAAGGAAGAGGCCCTAAAGTTCCTGAATTTCTTCTTTAATGACGAGGAGGCGGGAAAGATCTTGGGGGATGTGCGCTCCATTCCGTCTGTGGATAAGATTCGTACCATGTGTGAGGAGGAAGGGATCTTGGACAGTAATTCGGTTATCACAATTGAATATGGCATCAGCCACAGCGGAAAAGCTGAGAACGGTCCTTCCTCCAACACGGAAGTGGAGGCGGTATTTACCAATGCGGTGGAGAAGATCGCTTACCACAAAGGGACTCCCGGGGAAGTTGCTGATGAGACCATGAAGCTTTTGGAGGATGTCTTAAATACATTGAAATAAAGAAAAGGGATGTGGGATAAATGGAAAATAAGAAAAAAAGGAGGCGGCAAGGGTTCTTCAAAAGGAATATGGGGCTTATCTATATAAGCCCCTGGATATTAGGATTTCTGCTTCTGCAGCTTTATCCCTTTGTGGCCTCTTTCTGTTATTCGTTTACAAACTATAATATGTTCTCCAAACCTCAATTTGTGGGGCTGGCCAATTATATCAGGCTGTTTACTGTGGATCCTGACTTTTGGAATTCCCTGACAGCCACGTTAAAATACGCAGCCATGACAGTTCCGGCCAAACTAGTCTTTGCACTGATCGTGGCCATGATCTTAAATGTAAATCTGAAAGGGGTCAATTTTTTTCGGACGGTCTATTATCTTCCCTCCATTCTGGGGGGCAGCGTTGCCATATCCGCTCTGTGGAAACTGATGTTCATGAAGGAGGGCATGATCAACACTGTCCTCAGCATGATCCATGTAGGACCCATTGACTGGCTGGGAAGTACGGCCTGGGCCATGCCCACCATCAGCCTTCTCCAGGTATGGCAGTTCGGTTCATCCATGGTATTGTTCCTGGCCGCATTAAAACAGGTTCCCCAGGAATTGTACGAGGCCGCCAGCGTGGACGGTTCCACTTCGGTCAAAAACTTTTTCACCATCACCCTGCCCATGATCACACCCATTGTGTTTTTTAATATGATCATGCAGACCATCAATGCGCTGCAGAACTTCACTTCCGGATTTGTTGTAACCGGGGGCGGGCCCCTCAAGTCCACATATCTGCTGGGCATGAAACTCTATGATGACGCGTTTGGAAACGGAAGCTTTAAGATGGGATATGCCAGCGCCACGTCCTGGATCATGTTTTTGCTCATATTTATTTTCACATTGCTGATCTTTAAGAGTTCAGACGCATGGGTATATTACGAAGATGAAGGAGAATTCTGATGAAAAAGAAGACAAAGAGGACGATTTGGGCTTATGTGATCTTGGTTGTATTTGGATTCATCATGGTCTATCCGCTGATTTGGATGTTTTTTGCCACATTTAAGGATAATAAGGAATTGTTTGGCACAACAGCCCTTCTCCCATCCTCCTACAGCCTTGACGCGTACCTGAAGGGATGGAAGGGCAGCGGCCAGTATACCTTTACCACATTTTTTATCAATTCCTTTAAAATGGTCATCCCTGCCGTGTTTTTTACCATTGCTTCCTGCAGCATTGTGGCATACGGGTTTGCTAGATTCAAATTTGTGGGAAAAAAGCTGCTGTTCGGCCTGATGATCTCCACCCTTATGCTTCCCAATGCAGCCATCATCATTCCGCGGTACCTGCTGTTTCGCAACCTTGGATGGCTCAACACCTTTAAGCCCTTTTGGATGCCGGCCTTACTGGCAGCATATCCCTTTTTTATTTTCATGCTCATACAGTTTTTAAGGGGAATCCCAAAAGACTTGGATGAATCAGCAAAGATAGACGGGGCTAATTCATTTGTGATTTTTAAAAGCATTCTCCTTCCCCTCACGAAACCTGCTCTTTTTTCCGTGGGACTTATGCAGTTTATGTGGGTGTGGAATGATTTTTATAATCCCCTGATCTATATCAACAGTGTTAAAAATTATCCCCTTGCATTAGGAGTAAGAATGGTGCTGGATACAAGCGGCACCGTATACTGGAATCAGGTTCTGGCCATGGCCCTGGTATCCATACTGCCCCTGATCATACTGTTCTTCTTTGCACAGAGATATTTTATTGAGGGGATCGCCACTACGGGTATGAAAGGATAAGACATGATAAAATATGAAAAAAACTGCGTAAAGGATATTAAGATTGCCTACATAGGGGGAGGGTCCAGGGGATGGGCGTGGGGATTTATGAGCGACCTGTCCCTGGAAGAATCCATTTCAGGCACTGTGTTCCTGTATGATATCGATCTGCCCTCCGCCAAGGCCAATGAGATAATAGGAAATAAAGCGGCCCGGATGGAGGATGCCAGATCACAGTGGAACTATGTTGTCAGCGAGGATATCGACAGTGCCCTGGAGGGAGCTGACTTTGTGATCATTTCCATTACACCCGGCACTATTCTTTCCTTTAAGGAAATGCGTTCAGACGTACATACACCGGAAAAGTATGGGATCTATCAGTCGGTGGGGGATACCGTGGGACCGGGCGGCCTGTTCCGGGCCATGCGCGTGCTGCCCATGTATGAGGGATTTGCAGATAAGATCCGGGAACACTGCCCCGATGCCTGGGTGATCAACTACACCAATCCCATGACATTGTGTACCAGGATCCTTTATGAGAGATTTCCCCAGATAAAGGCGTTTGGCTGCTGCCATGAGGTGTTCGGAACACAGAAAATACTGGCATATGCCCTTAAGGAATTCTGCGGTATCACGGTGGACCGCAGGATGATCAAGACCAATGTGCTGGGGATCAACCATTTTACCTGGATCGACCGCGCGGAATATCAGGGAAGGGATCTGTTTCCGCTCTATGAAAAGCTGGTGGAAAAATATGGGGAAACCGGCCTGGAGGGAGTGGAGAAGAACCACTGGGCCAATAAAGAATTTACATCAGGAAACAAGGTTAAATTTGACCTGTTTAAGAGGTACGGTCTGATCGCTGCCGCCGGTGACCGTCATCTGGCGGAATTTTGTCCGCCGTGGTATCTGAAAAATCCGGAGGTTGTGGCAAGCTGGGGCTTTATGCTGACAACCGTGGATAAGCGGGAGCAGATGCTTGAAGAACGTCTTAAGCGCAGCCGTGCCCTTGTGTCAGGGGAGGAAACATTCAAGTTCCAGGTTACAGGGGAGGATGGTGTTTACCAGATCAAAGCGCTCCTTGGGCTGGAGGACTTTATGTGCAATGTGAACCTGCCCAACACAGGCCAGATCCAGGGATTGCCAAAGGGGGCTGTGGTGGAAAGCAATGCGTTTTTTACAAGGAACCGTATCATTCCCGTTCAGGCAGGAAGGCTTCCTGACCCGGTCAATATCCTGGTCCTGAGACATGTAATCAATCAGGAAATGATTCTGAAGGCATGTGTGGACAGGGATTACCATCAGGCATTCCAGGCATTTTGCAATGACCCGCTGATGACGCTGGACGTAAGGACTGCCAAAACACTCTTCTGTGAAATGATAGACCATACCAAAGAATTTTTGCCTGATTACAGATGGTGATCCGGGGGAGTGCTGTTTGAGAGCACTCCCTTTGTATGAATGGAAAGAAATGGAGGATAAAATGAAACTTGCGGTTGGATCAGATCAAGCCGGATATGAGTTAAAGGAAAAGGTAAAGGCATATCTGCTGGAAAAAGGACATGAGGTGGAGGATTTGGGCACCACGGACGTGCAGGCGCCTCTTCCATACTTTGAGGCGGCCCACAATGTGTGCTGCCGGATAAGGGAAGGCGGGGCCGAACGGGGATTCCTGATCTGCGGAACAGGCGCGGGCATGTGCATACATGCCAACAAACACCAGGGGATCTTTGCCGTGGTCAGTGAAAGCGTTTATTCCGCCAGGCTGTGCAGGATCATCAATGACGCCAATGTGCTTACTTTTGGAAGCCGGATCGTGCCCGCGGATATGGCATATGAGATGGCGGATGTGTTTATAAAGACAGAGTTTATTGAGGGCATGGGGCCGGAGCGTGCCGAACATTTGATGGGCCAGCAGCAGCGGTATCTGGAACTGGAGCGGTCTTTTTGCAAGGGGGCGGCAGATAAGGAGGTCGGACATGAGATACAGCGCTGAGTTGATTGAAAAACTGGATCAGACCGCTAAAAGGATCAGGAGAAATATGGTGGTCAGCGTTGGAGTGGGAGTGGCAGGGCATATAGGCGGTTCCTGTTCCGCCGCCGACCTGGTGACGGCAATCTATTTTTATAAAATGCGCCACGATCCATTCAATCCCGCAAAAAAGGACAGGGACCGTTTTCTGCTGAGCAAAGGGCATGTGGCGATCCTCCAGTATGCGGCATTGGCTGAGGCCGGGTATTTTCCGATCGAGGATCTAAAGACCACCAAGGAAATAGGATCCTATCTCCAGGGACATCCCGATGTGCAGAAGACCCCGGGAATTGAAGCCGGAACAGGCTCTCTGGGCCAGGGGGTGTCCATCGGGCTGGGAATGGCTCTGGGCCTTAAGGCGGACAAACTGGACAGCCGGGTGTATGTCCTGTGCGGAGACGGAGAAATGGCGGAAGGACAGATCTGGGAGGCCGCCATGGCAGCCAGCGTTTACCGGGCGGATAACCTGGTGGTTTTAGTGGATAAAAATGGACTTCAGGCAACAGGGGGTACAAAAGACCGGTTTGACACGGATCCCCTTCCGGACAAATGGCGCAGCTTTGGCTGGAATGTGCTGGAGATTGACGGCCACCATATGGAAGAGATCCTTGCCGCCCTGGATATGGCTGATTTTATGAAAGGAAAGCCAACGGTCATCATTGCCCGCACGGTAAAGGGAAAGGGGATCAGCTTTGCGGAGCATGTGGCGGGCTTTCACAATGGAATCCTCACAGAGGAAAACTATGAAAAGGCATTGAACGAGCTATCCTAGGAGGTGTTGAAATGGGCTATAGAAATCAAAGAATTGCGTATGGCAGCACGTTGGTTGAAGAAGGAAAAAAGAATGACAGGCTGGTGGTCCTGGATGCGGATCTAAGTGGTTCCACCATGGGAAAGATGTTTGAGCAGGCATTTCCGGACAGGCATTACGAGATGGGGATCGCGGAAGCTGACATGACCTCGGTGGCGGCCGGATTATCACTGACGGGCTGGATCCCGTTTACTAATTCCTTTGCCGTATTTTCAGCCGGACGGGCATATGACCAGATCAGGCAGACCATTGCCATTGGGAACCTGAATGTGAAGATTGTGGGATCTTCCGCCGGACTGTCCGACTTTGGAGACGGAGCCACACACCAGGCCATTGAGGATATGGCATACATGCGTGCAATCCCCAACATGACCGTGATCTGCCCGGCGGACGCAAATGAGACCGTGGAAGCCGTAAAGGCTATGATACAGAGCAAGGGGCCGTGTTATCTGAGATTAAACAGAAACGATTACGACAATGTAACTGAGGAGGGAAAGCCTTTTACCATAGGAAAGCCCTCGGTCCTTAAGCAGGGCACGGATGTGACCGTGTTTGCCACCGGATATATGGTGTCCCTGGCCCTTGCGGCCGCCCGGGAGCTGGAAGGGAAGATCTCTGTCAGGGTGGTGAATGTGAGTACCATCAAGCCGTTGGATCAAACCATGATCATTGAACTGGCCAGGACCTGCAAAGGCGTGGTGACAGCGGAGGAGCACACAGTCATAGGCGGTCTGGGCAGCGCGGTTGCCCAGGCTCTTGCAAAGACTGGCAGGCCCGTTGAGTTTGTGGGGATCAATGATACCTTTGGCTGCAGCGGACACAGCTACCAGGAAGTGCTGGAGCATCACGGCCTTACAAAAGAACATATCGTGGATGCGGTTAAAACCATTTGGGAACTGTAACGGAACGTGGAGGGAAGGATGAAATTTGGCTGCTGCTTAAATATGGTGTCATCAGGACCGGATGGAACCGGGATGGAGTGGATCCCCCAGGCCGCCATGGCGGGCTGTGATTACCTGGAGCTTCCCCTGGCAGAGATCATGTACATGATGGAACCGGAGTTTCTTGCTTTAAAACAGAGACTGGGAGATGGGGGGATCAGGTGCAGGGCCTGCAATAATTTTTTTCCGGGAAAACTCAGGCTGATCGGGGAGAGACAAGAAAGGGAAAGGGCGCTTAAATATGCTTATGCAGCACTGCAGAGGGCCGGCAGCCTGGGGGCTTCCTGTGTGGTTTTCGGAAGCGGGGCCGCCAGGTGTATACCAGACGGTATTTCCTATGAAGCCGGTTACGGCCAGATCGTGGGCCTGTTAAGGAGCCTGTCGCCGGTGGCCGGCTTTTATGGCATAGATCTGGCGATCGAGCCCCTGCGCAAAGCTGAGTGTAATATTATCAACACATTCAAAGAAGGGTGCAGCCTGGCAAAGGATGTCAATGAACGGAATATAAAGGTGCTGGTAGATTTTTACCATTTGTGTGAGGAGAAGGAATCCCTTGACCATATTTCCAATTATGGAAAAGGACATCTGCTCCATGTGCACATGGCAGACCCTGAACACCGCGGTTTTCTGAGGGATTCCAACCGAAAGGAGTATGATGCGTTTTTCCAGGCGCTAAAAGGGGCAGGATATGATCATGCCATCAGTTTTGAGGCCTACAGCAGAAATTTTATAAATGATTTGAAGAAAAGCCTAATAATTGGAAACGAATTGTGGCAGTCCTGACACTGAAGGATACAGTCAGCGTCCCATGGCCCTGATTTAGAACAATGAAAGCCTGTACAAAGGGGAAAATTAAGTATATAATGGGGGTGTTTACTATGAATGTTGGAGGAAAACTATTATGACGTTTACGTACCCGGCTGTATTTACACCCCATAAGGAAGATGCGGGTTTTCATGTGGAATTTCCGGATCTGGAGTACTGTGTGGCGGATGGACCGGATTTGGAGGATGCAGTAGAGAATGCAAGATATGCAGCATACAACTGGCTCTGGGTGGAGTTTGAGGAAGGGACTTACGATTTCCCATCCCAGTCCCACTATGATGATATCACATTGGAGCAGGGTTCTTTCATAAAGTATATCATGGTCACGGTTAAACTAATGCCTGATAACGATTAAGACCATATACGATCTGTGCATCTATGGCCTGACTGCACCCTGTTCCTGGGATGCCGATTAAAACATAGAGATATTTAATTGATATCGATTAAAAACACCCCATCTATTTGGATACAAACGGATGGGGTGTTTTTTAGGATCTTAATCCAACCTGCGCATAGCAGTGTCACAACTTCAGATTTCTTAAGAATTATATGAGGCAGATCATGAGATTTTAGCCTGTATGATTGGTGGTATGAAAAAAAGGAGTGGGACAAATGAAGCAAAAGGAGCTGATGATCCATGTTCAGGATGTGCGCAAAGTCTACCGGATGGGGGATGAGGAAGTGGTGGCCTTAAACAGGATCAACCTGAAAATATATAAAGGTGAGGTGTGCTGCATCTTCGGGACCTCAGGGTCGGGAAAGAGCACCCTGTTAAACCAGCTGGCAGGCATGGAAAAACCTACCAGGGGACGGGTCCTGATCCAGGGAATGAATATATCACAGATGGATGAGGAGGAACTGGCGGCGTTCCGTCAGAAACATATCGGCTTTATCTTCCAGTCCTACAATCTGCTGCCGTCCATGACAGCGGTGGAAAACGTGGCATTGCCCCTGATGTTCAGGGGAATGGAAAAGGAAAAGCGGGAGGGCATTGCCCAGGTGCTTTTAAGACGGGTGGGCTTGTCCCACCGTCTGCATCACTATCCGGGGCAGATGTCGGGCGGCCAGCAGCAGAGGGCCGGGATCGCGCGGGCCTTTGTGACCAGGCCCCAGGTGGTGTTTGCAGATGAGCCCACCGGAAACCTGGATTCCAGGACCACGGAGGAGATCATGAAAATGATCATGGGCTTTGCCAGGAAATACCATGAAACCATTATCCTGGTCACCCATGACCCGGGTATGGCGCGCTTTGCGGACCGCATTGTGACGTTAAAGGACGGCAATGTAATTGGAGATGAAAGGATGGACGGATATGCTGAATCAATATAGGGGACTTAAAAGACTGGAGGTATTTCTGGCAGCCGTGGTCCTTATGGCCTCGGTTTTTGCAGGAGGGACTGCAGGGCGTGCCCTGGCCCAGACGGGCAGGGGAGGAGCGGGGGCAGCCACAGGGACCCCATCGAATGCATCTCCCAGACCATCCGGAAGCGGAGAAAAGGAAGAAAATGATGAAACGGAAGAAGTACCGGGCGCTCCGCTGAACCTGAGCATAGACGGCTATGAGATCTATGCAGTGGCCGGATCAAGGGATACGCTGGATAACCTGCGAAAAGGCAGGCAGGCCAAAGTGCTTGTACATGTAAAGGGGACGGGGATACGCACAAAGGATGTGGGGAAGACCAATATTTCCGTCACAAAACTCAATGACAGCTTTAAAATGTCCGGGAATCCAAAGGTAAAGGTAACATCGGAAAAGGAAGATGATCTGGAGTTTACGGTTACATTTGCCAGGCTTACCTATCTTGGAAAGGGCAATGGCCTGAAATTCAGGACCAGTTTTAAAAAGGCGGGAATCCCATCTGAGATCCAGGAAGCCGCCATACTGGAGTGTGAGGAATCCTATCCCGGGGAGCACGGGGATTCGGGCAGTACAAACGGACAGCCGGTCATTAAAGTCAGAAGGATCAGCCCACAGGCTCCCGTGGGGCCCGGAGACCATTTCACCCTGGAACTGGATATGGAAAATACCAGCAGTGACGCGGATATAGAGGACATGGTGGTCACCGTGAGCCCGGGAGGTTCCGTGTTTATCGGGGATGACACCAATTCCCGGATCGTCAGCCGCCTGGATTCCAGGAAGACGGCTTCTGTAAAACTCAACATGATTGCGGGAACAGAGATATCCGGACCCACCCAGGTCATTGACCTGGAGCTGAAATATAATTATTATTCAGGGGGAAATCTGGTTTCAGGCACCTCCTCCCAAAAGGTACTGATTCCCGTAAAGGGAGGCTCTGTCTCAGGCCAGCCCGTCATCAGGGTGGGGAGGAGCATTGGAAGGACCGTCAACCCAGGGGAGGCGTTCCAGGTGCTGCTGACCCTTCAAAATACCAGTGCGGACAAGGATATCCGCAACCTTGCAGCCACCTTTGAATCCAATGACCAGATATCGCTTTTGGAGGAGACGGATACCAGGCGTTTGGGGGAACTGAGGGCCGGCCAGTCCATGGAAGTGCCTGTGCGCCTTCAGGCAGGGGCTGAGCTGTCCTCAGCTGCTTCCCAGTTATTGGGGATGACACTGAAATTTGATTATGATTCCGACAAGGGAGCAGTCCAGGGCACTTACAGTGAAAAGATTGTGATCCCCACCAATGGTCAGGCAAAGGGACCTGGGAATCCCACACCCAATGTGATCGTCACAAATTATACATATGGGGAAAAAGTGACGGCCGGCCAGGTATTTGATCTGGAGATGGAGTTTCAGAACACCAGTAACGCCTCAGCAGTAGAAAATGTGGTGATGTCCCTGGACACTGGGGAGGGCATCTCCATCAACTCATCCTCCAACACATTCTATATTCCAAAGCTGGGGCCGGGTGAGAGCAGAAAGGAGAAGGTAACGGTACAGGCCCTGTTCCAGTCCAAGCTTCAGTCACCCAAGATCACCATTGCCTGCAAATATGAATATGTGGACAAAAGGGAGCGGAAACAGTCCAACTCCAATGAAACCATTGCAATACCCGTATATCAGCCGGACCGGTTCCAGGTAAAGGAGCCCTCATTTACAGAAGCCATACGCCAGGGTGAGGAGGCCGCCATTTCTATTCCCTATGTAAATAAGGGGCGGGGACAGGTGTACAATGTGGAAGCCAGGCTGGAGGGGGAGATCGATGCCCTGTCCAGGGACCTGACCCTGGGGAATTTTGAACCGGGAAAAAGCGGAACCATTGATTTTGTGGTAACGCCTGGAACAAAGGGGGAATTTAAGGGACAGGTGATCGTGACCTATGAGGATGAGGCCATGGAGGTGAAGACCCTGCAAATTCCGGTGAATTTTACTGTGCAGGAGGCTGCACCTGAAATGAGTGAGCTCCCCGTGGATGCGGGAACGGATCAGGATCGGGGCGGCGCAGGCCCCGGGATATGGCTTATGGCCTTGGTGCCGGCCATTGTTGTTCCGGCCGCAGTGGTCCGAGTCAGAAGAAAAAGGAGGAAAAAGAAAGAGGCGGCGTCCGGGCTGGATCCGTGGGATGAGCTGGAAGATATGAGCCGGGATGACACAGACCGGGAGGGACGATCATGAAGACAAGGGATCTGATCACCGTATGCCTCCAGAATTTAAGCCGCCACAAGGCCCGCACCCTTCTCACTGTGCTGGGGGTCATTGTGGGCTGCTGCTCCGTGGTGATCATGATATCCATTGGGATCGGTATGAAGGACGCCCAGGAAAAGGCGCTGGCGCAGATGGGGGATCTGTCCATTATACAGGTGTATCCCACCGGGAAGGGAGCTAAATCCGCAAAGCTGAATACCAGGGCCATAAACAAAATAAAAGAACTCCGGGGGGTGGAGGCTGCCACTCCCAAGCTGAGCGAAGAAAATGTTCCCATTACAGTCTATGGGGGAAGGGATAAGCGGTACAAGGCCGGTTACGCATCCATTGTGGGAATTGACCTGTCCGCTGCCCGGGCCATGGGTTATAAGCTTACGCAGGGGGATTGGCAGCCGGATAAAAAGGACTGTATTTATGCCGGACAGAATTTCGCTTATATGTTTGAGGATACCAAACGGCCCCAGGGAAAAAATACAGTGGATATGTACGGCGGAGAATGGGATGACAAGGGAATGCCGGTGATGCCGCCGCCCTATTTTGACATTATGAAAACCCCTGTCACCATGGAACTGGACAGCGGAAAGGAAGACGGAAAAAGGGTGGTTCAGGCATTTAAGGCAGCAGGGAGGCTGAAAGAGGATTTCGCAAAGGGTGAGGAGACTTCCATGGGCCTGCTGATGAGCCTGGAAATGTACCAGTCCCTTTTGGAGCAGCAGGCCCGATTGGCTGGAAAAAAGTGGGATTCACGTAAGGGATACCAAAGCGCTCTGGTAAAGGTAAAAGATATCAGGGATGTGGCCCGGGCGGAATTGGAGATCAAAAAGATGGGATTTAGGACCAGTTCCATGGAGAGCATACGAAAGCCCATGGAGCAGGAGGCAAGACAGAAGCAGATGATGCTGGGAGGCCTGGGCGCAATCTCCCTGTTTGTGGCGGCATTGGGGATCACTAACACCATGATCATGTCCATATCAGAGCGCACAAGGGAAATCGGCGTGATGAAATCACTGGGGTGCTTTGTAAAAGACGTAAGAAAAATATTTTTACTGGAAGCCGGGTGCATCGGCCTGTTGGGAGGTATTGCGGGTTCGGTCCTAAGTTATGGGATCTCTGCTGTCATGAACCTGGCAGCTGCCCGGTTACCGGTTTCCGCCTCCATGCAGATCATAGACGGGATGGCGGATATCCCCTCCCGCCTGTCCGTGATCCCGTGGTGGCTCAGCCTGTTCGCCATCCTGTTTTCAGTGGCCATTGGCGTGGGGGCGGGTTATTATCCGGCCAACAAGGCGGTGGGGATCCCGGCCCTGGAGGCCATTAAGCATGACTGATCCCCAAAGAGTGTTTCTGAAGAAAACTTAAGAATTACTGTATTATATGGAATGCGTCCCTTGCCTGAGATATAATGGGGAAAAGTGCCGGGAAAGAGGCAGACATTGGAGGATGGGAATTTGATGGAACGAAAGATTCTGTTTGCAGATGATGATGCTGAGATAAGGGAGGTGGTGCGGATCCTTCTGGAGGGGGAGGGCTACCGGGTGGATGAGGCTGCTGACGGCATATCGGCAGTGTCCATGGCGGATGACACCTATGACCTGATCATACTGGATGTGATGATGCCCGGCCGCTCCGGTTTCTCCGCCTGTGCGGAGATCCGCAAAAAATCCGTGGTGCCGATCCTGTTTTTGACAGCCCGCACCCAGGATTCCGATAAGACCATGGGGTTTGGCGCAGGAGGGGATGATTACCTGGCAAAGCCCTTTTCCTATACGGAGCTGGCCGCCAGGGTGAAGGCCATGATACGGCGATACCATGTATATAAGGGCAAGACGGAGGAAAAGGAGGACGGTGCGGTTACGGTCAAGGACCTGACCATCCAGAAAGCATGGAATGAGGTCAGGAGAGCAGGGGAAGAACTCCTTTTAACGGATTTGGAATACCGGATCCTGCTCCTTTTGGCATGCAACAGGGGAAGGATATTTACCATTGAAAATATTTATGAGAGCGTATGGGAAGAGCCTTTTTTCTACAGTGCAAATAATACGGTGATGGTACATATACGGAACTTGAGGAAAAAGCTGGAGGCGGATCCTAAGAATCCCAAATATGTGGTCAATGTCTGGGGAAAGGGGTACCGGGTTGAGTAAAAGATGCAGGATCAGCAAGCTGGGGATGGAACTGGCCCTGTCTGCCATCCTCTCTGCCATGGTCGGTATGTTCCTGTTCATGGGACTGAATTCCCTTGGCTATGGAATGTTAGACAGGATGCTTTTCAGGGAGGATGTGATACTGGCCAAGGAACAGGGGGGCATAGACAGCCTCCAGGAATATGTGACAAAAAACAGCCTGTCCTCAGGGGACAGCAATATGCTGGACCAATGGGCTAAAACACAGAAAAACCTTCTGATCACCCTGTATAAAAATGATAATATCTTTTACAGCAATGACGGAAAGATTGCGGCCGCGATCCCTTACATGGAGTACGGAACCTCGTCAGAGGAGGAAAAGGCAGGGGAAGATGAGATGAGGACAGATATGGATGCGATGGGCATTCCGTGGGCCTACCGGCTGCAGTTTGCAGACGGGACCGTGGAGGCTGTCATCAGCTATTTCTTCGAGGCCGGATACTATACGGCGGTGAGTGCGGTCAATGGAATCATATCCGTTTCGGCTTTTATGATCCTTTTGTTCCTGCTGATCCGCAGGAAGGTGCGTTATATTGCCCTGCTGGAGCGGGAAATCCATATTCTGAAAGGCGGGGACCTGGATTACAGCATCACGGTCAAGGGAAGGGATGAGCTGGCGTCCCTGGCGGCTGAGATGGATGCCATGCGCCTGGCTGTGAAGGAACGTCAGGAACAGGAGGAGTCGGCCAGGGATGCCAACCGGGATCTGGTGACAGCCATGTCCCATGACCTGCGCACGCCTTTGACCTCACTTCTGGGATATGTGGATATCCTTCAGATGGAGCGGTGGAAGGATGAGGAGCAGTACAGGCGGTGCCTGGCGTCTGTTAGGGACAAAGCCTATCAGATCAAGGATATGTCGGATAAGATGTTTGAGTATTTTATTGTTTACGGTAAGGAGAAGGAGGAACTGGAAACCATTGAGGTTAATGGGGCGGAGTTCCTGGGCCAGGTGGTGGAGGAGAGTCTCTTTGACATGGAAAACCAGGGATTTGCCATTGAGCGCAGTTCAGACGACATTGACTGCCGCCTTATGGTGGACATCGGGCTGGTGCGCCGGGTGTTTGGGAACATCTTCTCCAATCTCCTGAAATATGCAGATCCTTCCCACCCTGTTACAGTGGAGTACAGGCAGGGAAAGGACCGTCTGTGGATCCGATTTACCAATCATGCCGCAAAAGATCTTGCACAGAAGGAGAGCAGCAGCATCGGACTTAAGACATGTGCCAAGATCATGGGCCGCCACAGGGGAAGCTTTGTCTGCAGCAGGGAGGGATGCCTGTTTGTGACAGAGCTGGAATTTCCCACACTGCAATTTCCCGCAGAATAACTGCAAGACGGCCATAAAGCCTGATAAATAAGACTTGATAAATAAAGCCTGAATTTGGAAAGCCTACGTATTCCGGGGCTGGATATCCGGCAGGGTAACCACGAAGGTGGTTCCGATACCCTCCTCGCTGTGAACCGTAATATTCCCACCGTGAAGGCGGATGATCTTCTCCACCACCGTAAGTCCGATCCCGTTGCCTTCCGTGGTATGGGAAAGATCACCCTGATAAAAGCGGTCAAATATGTGCTGACTGGTCTCCTCGCTCATTCCGCAGCCGTTATCCAGGATATGGAAGACAGAGGAGGTGCCTGACCGGTGAAGTTTCAGTTTGATTTTGCCGTGGTCGGGAGAGAACTTGATGGCATTGTCGATCAGGTTGATCCATACCTGGTTCAACAGGTTACGGCTGCCGTAATATTCAATCTCCTCCATGTCAATGATGAGTTCCAGCTGTTTTTTCTGCCATTTGGATTCCAGGAGCAGTACGGACTGGCGCACCTCCTCGGTCAGATCAAACAGCTCCATATCCGAGAGGATGTTCAGGTTTTCGATTTTGGACAGGTTTAGTACATTGGTGGCCAGCTGTGAGAGACGGTTGGATTCATGGATAATAATGTCCAGGTACTCCTGCCGCTCCTGCTCCGGCAGGTCGGGATTTTTTAAAAGCTTTGCAAAACCCCGCAGGGATACAATGGGGGTTTTAAATTCATGGGAAAAATTATTGATAAAATCAGATCGCAGAAGCTCTGTGTTCTCCAGCTCCTGAGCCATGGAATTAAAACTCTCGGAAAGCCTGACAAATTCCCGGGTCAGGTCCAGATGGACCCTGACATGGAAATTGCCTTCCGAAAGCTGGTTAATGGCTTCGATCAGGTCACGGATGGGTTTTAAAGGGATCCGGCTGGCCAGTATGGTGAGGACCACGCCCACCAGGGTGCTTACTAGTATGGTAAATGGTATGGGACGCCAGAACTGAGGCATAGGGATATCGGCCTGATACCATATCTTCAGGTATAGGTACATAAGGGTTCCCTGAAGTGTCATGACCGCAAACATGATCACAAAGATCACCAGGGACAGTACCAGGATAACGGTGCGCAGCGGTTTGTGATTGATTTTTTTCTTCATACGTTTTTGACCGCCTTATAACCCAGGCCGCGAATGGTTTCAATGGTAAACTCCGGATATGCCTCAAAGCGTTTGCGGAGCCGGTTGATGTGGACATTGATGGTATTGTCATCGGATTCAGATTCCATTCCCCATATTTCATCCATGAGCTGGATGCGGGTGAATATCTTGCCCGGATAGGAGAGGAGTTTATACAGCAGATAGAATTCCTTTCTGGGCAGGGTCTGGCTGTTACTGTCCCTGGTCACGGTAAGGGAATCATAGTCCAGGATCACATCACCGATCACGATTTTTCTTTCGCTGGCGATCTGAGCACGGCGCAGCAGAGCCTTGATGCGCAGGATCATTTCCTCCTCATCCACCGGTTTTGTCATATAGTCATCTGTTCCCACAATAAATCCTTTGCGTTTGTCTTCGGGAAGCTGCTTGGCGGTGACCATCAGAATGGGCAGGTTATAATCTGATGCCCGCAGCTGTTTTGTAAGTTCATACCCATCCATGCCGGGCATCATGATATCCAGAACCGCCAGGTCTACCAGGTGTTTGTCCAGAAGCTTCAGGGCTTCCTCCCCGTTGCAGGCCATGATCGGATGGAATCCATTGCTTTTTAAAACAGCCTCCATTAGTTTACGCGTGTTTTTATCGTCTTCCACTACTAATATCTGAAACATGGCATTATCCTCCAATTGATTTCTATTATACATTTATAGCATTCATTTATAAAGCGAACATGAATAAATCACAGAATGTTCACTTTTATTTTACGTACATTAGGGATTTGTTAATGTTTAATTTATCTTGAACCTTTACTATATGAGACGAATGGATAAAGGCAAAGGAGAGAGATAATGGAAAAGAGCATGAAGGTTAAGATTGGGATTGGGGCAGCTGTAGCGGTTGTGGCAGTCCTTTTGGTGCTGTCAGGAATGGATAAGGGACAGAAAAAAGCCATGGGGGCAGGCCAGGAAGCTTCCCCTACCATTGTAAAGGCCCAAAACCCGGTTAAGGGGGATATCAGACTGACCACTGGCCTTACCGGAACCGTGGAGCCCTCTGATTTTGTCTATGTGTATGCCAAAGCCTCCGGTGATGTGACCAGCGTTCTGGTTAAGTCCGGAGATGTGGTGGAACAGGGACAGGTGCTCTGTGAGATTGACACGGAGCAGGTGGAGACATCCAAGAATTCCATGGATGCGGCCTTTGTTTCCCTTTCCGAGGCCCAGAGCAATCTCAG
Source organism: Clostridium sp. FS41 (assembly GCF_000954015.1). Lineage (NCBI taxonomy): Bacteria > Bacillati > Bacillota > Clostridia > Eubacteriales > Clostridiaceae > Clostridium > Clostridium sp. FS41. Next base: position 166,333 of record NZ_JYHN01000064.1, on the reverse strand, counting down.
CAGGATGCAGATCCTTTATAACAGCGGCGACCTCTCGGATCAGGAATATGAGCAGTACTCCAACCAGGTCAAGTCAGCCAGGCTGCAGTATGAATCGGCAAAGCTGGCCTATGAAAAACAGGTGGAATACAGCACGGTGACAGCTCCCATCAGCGGCAAGATCGAGAGCTGCGATATAGAAGTACATGACCGCGTGTCCCAGTCGGCCCAGCTGTGCGTCATTGCAGGGGAGGGAGAGAAACGCGTATCCTTTTACGTGACGGAGCGGATGATGGGTAACATAGCATCCGGGGATGCGCTGGATATCCAGAAGGACGGGGTGACTTACCAGGCAAATATCAGTGAGATCAGTTCCATGGTGGACTCGGATACAGGTCTGTTTAAGGTTAAGGCAGAACTTAAAGACGCGGACGGCATAGCGACAGGCAGCACCGTTAAACTGAGTCTGGTAACGGAATATACGGAAAATGCAATGACCATACCGGTGGATGCTGTTTACTACAGCGGCGGGGACGGGTATGTATATCTCTATAAAGACGGCATAGCGCAGATGGTGCAGGTGGAAGTGGGGCTTTATGATTCCGAGAAGGCTGAGATCCTGTCCGGCATTTCAGAGGATGACATGGTGGTAAGCACCTGGAGCTCCAACCTGTATGAAGGGGCCAGGGTTCAGCTGAGAGAAGAATCCGGCCAGGCGCAGGACAGCAGTGCGGATCAGGCAGAATAGGGAGGCATACCATGGGACTTACAAGACTTGTATTAAAACGGCCGGTAGCAACGGTCATGACCCTGCTTTGCCTGCTGGTGTTCGGTATCTCCTCCGTATTTTCAGCTACCCTGGAGCAGATGCCCGACACAGATACTCCCATGCTGATCGTCATGGGAAGATATTCCGGCGCAGGGCCTGAGGATATCAATGAACTGGTGACAGAACCCATAGAGGATGAGGTCAGCACCCTGGAAGGGGTAAAGAGCATGTCCTCATCCTCCAGTGACGGCCGTTCCATGGTCATGCTGGAATATGACTACGGTACGGATATGGATGAGGCATATGATGACTTGAAAAAGAAACTGGACAGTCTGGAGCGCCAGCTTCCGGATGATGTGGAAACTTCTGTCATGGAAATGAACAACAATGCCAGCTCGACTATGATGCTGTCCATTTCCCACAAAACAGAAAAGGATCTGTACGATTATGTGGACCAAAAGGTGGTGCCTGAGTTTGAAAAAATAACCTCGGTGGCCGATGTGGAGGCCATGGGAGGTTCCTCGGAATACATAAGGATCGAACTCCAGTCTGAAAAGATGGCCCAGTATAAACTGACCATGAGCCAGATCGGGACAGCTATGAGCGCAGCCAATCTTTCCTACCCCTCCGGTGATGCTGTGGCAGGGAACCTGGAGCTGTCCGTCACCACCTCGGTGGAGAATGACACATTGGACGACTTAAAACGTGTTCCCATCACCACATCCAGCGGACAGATCGTGTACCTGGAGGATGTGGCCAATGTATATGAGGCGGAGGAGCAGAGAGGCGGCATTTCCAGATATGACGGCCAGGAGACCATTTCCCTGTCCATCTCCAAACAGCAGAGCAGCACGGCCATGGATGTGTCGTCCGCCGTGCAGAAAACCATTGCCTCCCTGGAAGCAGCGGATGAGGATCTCCACGTTACCATTGCCAGGGACACGGCTGACAGCATTTTAAGTTCCCTGCAGGACGTGGCTGTGACCATGGTGCTGGCCGTGGTTATTTCCATGATCATTATTTTTGTGTTTTTCGGGGATTACAAGGCATCCCTGATCGTTGGAAGCTCCATCCCTACCTCCATCCTGCTTTCACTGATCCTCATGACCTCCTTTGGATTTTCCCTGAACGTCATAACCATGAGCGCCCTGGTGCTTGGCGTGGGCATGATGGTGGATAACTCCATTGTGGTGCTGGAGAGCTGCTTTAGGGCAACGGATGAAAGTGAGGACAAGGGACTGCTGGGCTATGCCAAATCAGCTTTGGGAGGCACCGGCATCGTGCTCCAGTCCATCATCGGTTCTACGATTACAACCTGCGTGGTATTTATCCCACTGGTATTCTTACAGGGTATGACGGGCCAGATGTTCAAACCGCTGGGATATACCATTGTGTTCTGTATGAGCGCATCCCTGTTCTCAGCCATGACCGTGGTGCCCTTAAGCTATATGATGTATAAACCCAAGGAGATGGAAAAAGCACCCATGTCCCGTCCCGTGGTCCATATGCAGAACGCGTACCGGCGCATCATGCCAAGCCTGTTAAAACACAAAGCCCTGGTGATGATTGCTTCGGTGGCGATCATCATTGCAACCCTGGTGCTGGCAAACGGCATGGAAACAGAGCTTATGACTTCGGATGACACGGGAACCGTAAGCGTATCCATAGAGACCAGGCCCGGCCTTCTCACCGACCAGGCCAATGACATGCTGTCCCGTGCAGAGGGTATTGTGGCGTCCAATGAAAATGTGGATTCCTACATGCTGCGGTATAACAACAGCAGCGGTACTATTACCGCTTATCTGAAGGATGACAGAACCATGGATACGGAGGATGTGGCCACGCTGTGGGAAAAGGAAATGTCGGATATTGACAACTGTACAATTACCGTGGAGGCGTCCACTTCCATGAGCTTTATGGGAAGAGGAAGGGGATATGAGACCATTCTCCACGGCACCCAATATGATGAGCTGAAGGAAGTGAGCGATAAGATCGTAAAGGAGATGACAGCCAGGGAGGATGTGGCCAATGTCCATTCCAGCATTGAAAATACAGCCCCTATTGTGACCATTGAGGTGGATCCTGTCATGGCGGCGGCGGAGGGACTTTCCCCTTCCGAGATAGGAAGCATGGTAAGCCAGATGCTGGATGGCGTGGAGGTTACCACCCTGGATATCGATGGCCGGGAGGTCAGCGTTATGGCTGAATACCCGGAGGAGGAGTACAGGACAGTGGACCAGTTACAGGGGATCATATTGTCAAAGCCCTCCGGCGGTTATGTGGCCCTTGCCGATGTGGCGGAAATCTATTTTAAGGACAGTCCGGCTTCCATTTCCAAAACAGATAAGTCCTATGAGATCACGATCACAGCAGACTACACGGGCGGTAATGTGAAATCCGTCATTGACAGCGAGGTCATAAATCCCAACCTGTCCGGTACCATTACCACAGGCGTTAACTCCAGGGACCGGATGATGCAGGAGGAGTTCTCGGCCCTGTATCAGGCCATTGCCATTGCCGTGTTCATGGTATTTGTAGTCATGTCGGCCCAGTTTGAGTCTCCAAAGTTTTCCTTCATGGTTATGACCACCATTCCCTTCAGCCTGGTGGGGTCCTTTGGACTCCTGAAGCTGACCGGCGTGTCCATCAGTATGACTTCCCTGCTGGGATTCCTGATCCTGGTGGGAACCGTGGTAAATAACGGCATCCTTTACGTGGACACCGTAAACCAGTACAGAATGACCATGGATTTAAAGACAGCCCTGATCGAGGCAGGCGCCACCAGGCTCCGCCCCATCCTTATGACCAGCCTGACCACCATCCTGTCCATGATCCCTATGGCGCTTGCCATTGGAAGCAGCGGTTCCACTACCCAGGGACTAGCGGTGGTTAATATCGGAGGACTGACAGCGGGTGTGCTGGTAGCCCTGTTCATACTGCCGATCTATTACGCGATCATGAACGGCAACAAGAAGCGGGTGGTCCTGGATATTTAGCGGGATCCGGCCCAAAAAAGGATTTGAAAAGGAAAGGTGATTACATGACGGGTAAAAGAAAGGCGGCAGGGGTCCTGCTTTGTGCAATATGCGTGGCTCTGACCCCTGCCAGTGCCCTGGCGGGAAGCCCTGAGTTTGCCTATACCGCTGAGAAATGGGCGCAGCTTCGGGACAACAGGCTGGAATTTGACGAGATCGGTGACCTGGTCCATGAGTATAACAACACGGTCATCCAGAACCAGATTGAATACGAGGAGTACAGAGGAGAAAGCCGGGATGATATTTCCCAGGATTATTATGATGCTGCGGATGATGTGTACGGCACCATGGATTATCCGGATTCCAGTGATTCCGACTATGCAAGCCGTCTGTCCTCTTATTTGAACAGCCAGATCCAGGTGGATAAGCTGAGGGAGCAGGGGGATGACAATGTGGATGACGGCGATACCAAGAAGCTGGGGTATGACCAGACCGAGGCCGGTCTGGTAAAACAGGCTCAGAGCAGCATGATCGACTATTGGAGCCAGACCTATGCCCTTAAGCGGCTGGAGGAAAGCAGGCTCCAGTCCCAGCTGGCCTATGAATCAACGGCCACAAAACTCAGCGCAGGCATGAGCACTCAGGCGGACCTGCTTTCCGCCAAAGAAGCGGTGACCACAGCCGAGGCATCCATTGTATCTGCAAACAGCAGCCTTGGCAAGACAAAGGAAACACTTTGCCTCATGCTGGGCTGGACTTACGGAGCGGATGTGGAGATCTGTGATGTTCCGGAGCCGGACCTGGAATGGATGGAATCCATTTCCCTGGAATCCGATATCCCGCTGGCCCTGGAAAATAGTTACAGTCTGAAAATACTGAAAAGACAGATTGAAAATGCAGTCAGCGTCAGCAACAGGGAGAGCCTGGAGCAGTCCTATAAAAGCCAGAGGGAAGTGGCGTCCAACAGTGTGAAAAATGCGTACCAGAACCTGCTGCTGGCCAGGGAAGACTATGCCCAGGCCCTTCAGACATATGAGCTTGAAAAGAATACCATGGACACGGCTGACAGAAAACTCCAGGCAGGCACCATGACCAGGAATGCTTATGAAAAACAAAAATCCTCGTTTACCACATCGGAGATCAATGTGCAAACCCAGAAACTGGAACTTTTAAGGGCGCAGCTGGATTACCAGTGGGCAGTAAACGGCCTTGCATCTGTATCATGACAGGAGGGATCGGCATGAACAAACAACGTGTGCTCATATCCGCGTTTCTGTGCGCGTTTCTGGCCCTGAATCCGCCCATCACATCCTTTGGAGAGGAGTCTGATCCCTCTGGGGCTGTAAGGGTGGAATATGAAGATCTCCGCACACTTCTGAAGGAAGGGAACCTGACCCTGAAAAAAACCATAGCGGACCAGGAGGATACCATCAATGCCTACCAGGAGATGTGGGATACCATGAAATGGGAACAGGATAACATGGAAGACAAGGCCGAGGACCTTTCAAATGAGAATGGGGAGACATCGGCGGTTTATTCCTCCAATGCATCCATGCTGAAGGCATCGGCCAGCCGTATCTATAACCAGATTAAAAACCTGACGGATGAAAAGAGCGCCAGGACCATAGAAAAGTCAGCGGATTCCTATACATATACGGCACAGACACTGATGAACTCCTACAATCAGATGGCGCAAAACCGATATGCTGCCGAAAAAAATGTCCAGGCTTTGGAAGCGTCCTATCAGGCTCTTGTAAGAAAAAGTACAGCCGGTTCAGCGACCCAGGCCCAGGTCCTTTCTGAAAAAAGCAGTCTGGACATTGCGCGCAATTCCCTGGAATCCCTCAGGGAGCAGGAGCGGGAACTGCGCTTTCGCCTGCTGACCATGCTGGGTCTGGAGGATAGAGAGGATGTTGTCATCGGCGCCATACCGGCCCCGGATATGGAGGCCATTGCCGCCATTGATTTTGAATCAGATAAACAAAAAGCCGTGGGCAATGATTCCAACGTCCAGAACGAACGTCACACCAGGGCCTACAGCACAGCGGATATCAACAGGAGATTTAAACAGGTGGGGGAGGCCGAGGGCACGGCAGAGGCCTCCATTCAATATGCCTACCAGGAGCTGGAATCCAGGGTCATCCAATACCAGGCAGCCCTGGAGTCCTATGAAAGCGCCCTGCTTATCTACCAGTCTCTTCAGAGAAAACAGGCGGCCGGCCTGCTCTCCAACACAGAGTACCTGGAAGGGGAAGCCGCCTACGCACAAAAGCAGGCGGCCAAGGAGACTGCGTCCATGAATCTGGTGCAGGCCTATGAGTCCTATTGCTGGGAGGTGAAAGGGGTCAACTAGGAGCCTGCATCTCCTTTGGTAGTCTGTACTTCTTGGGGAGCCAGCGTCCGGTTGGGGAGCCAGCGTCCGGTTGGGGAGTCAGCGTCCGGCCGGTGAGCCTACATCCGTTCCAGGGAATCCGTAATATGCCGTGCCGGAATCTTAAAGGTCACCTCCGTGCCCTTCCCCAGCGTGCTGGTAAAGAAAAGGCCATAGGACTCGCCATACAGACTCTTTAAGCGCAAATTGGTGTTATAGATTCCGATGTGTCCGGGAATGGCGGGCTGCTTTACTCCGGAATCAGTGTCCGTATGGTCCACATCATACATCAAAGTATCAAGTTTTTCAGGCGGTATGCCTGCTCCATCGTCAGAGATGATGAACTCAATGTCATCCCCTGACCTCCAACCAGTGAGCAGGATGCTGCCTTTTTTTTCTTCCGTGGTCATGATGCCGTGGAGAAATGCGTTTTCCACAATGGGCTGGAAGGTGAGCTTGGGGATGGTATATTCATAAAGCTCCTCCGGGACATCGATCACAAAGGTGACGCAGTCATCGTAGCGCATGTTCTGAAGCTTTACATACAGGCTCACGTGCTGGAGCTCCGTCTCAATGGAATTCATCAGGCTTTTGCGGCTTAAGGTCAGTTTGTAGAAACGGGAAAGGGCCTGGATGGCCTGGGTGACCTCCTCGCTGCGGCCGGTCTGGGAAAGCCAGTTGATCATGTCCAGGGTGTTGTACAGGAAATGGGGATTGATCTGGGCCTGCAATGCCCGGAACTCGGCACGTCTTAAGTCATCGGCCGCCTGTTTCTGACTGTCCATAAGCAGGCCGATCTCCTCGGTCATATAGTTGTAGGTATCGGCCAGTACACCTACCTCATCGCAGCCGGTGTCTTCAATGTCCATGGGCTGTGGACGCCCGGAGCGCACCTTTTCCATCTGCAGGGCCACGGCAATGATACGGTCCGCAATGGAGTTTGACAGCTGGAATGAGATATACATGGCGACCGCGGTGAACAGCAGGTAGACAACTGCAAAATGCATCATCATCCCCCTGCCCGCATCTGTGATATGAAGGGCCGGGATAATGGAAACCATGGTCCAGTCCGTGTCATTGATGGGAAAATAAGCGGCATAGGCCGTGCTGTCCAGGAATGATACAAGGGAAAATTCCTTTTCCGTGCCCATACGGGTGCTAAGCTGGGATTGGGGGATGAAATACATGCCGGCCAGGCTCATGTCCGAGGCCGACACGATCACATCACGTTCATTGATGATAAATGCAGCCTCATCCCTTACCGTGGCATCCTTTCTAAGCACATCGTCAAAGGCTGACCGGGACAGATAGACCGCCACATAGGCGGAAGCGGTGTTGGAGCCGGCCGGCATCTGATCGGCGTTTGTGTAGGGGATCCTTGTAATATAAGCCAGTTTCCCGTTCTTTTCCGCTTCGTCCGGTGTCAGGTAAAGCTCCGGGCAGAGCAGGTGGATGCGGTCGGAGGAGCTGTAGATCCCATACCAGTAGCTGCTGGAAATGGAGGACATGGGGATGAACAGGGCATTTCCCACCCGGTTGTACTGCATAAGGTCGTTGTAAGCCTTGTCATCATAGTATATCTTCACATCCGTGATCAGGGATGTATCCGTGATGTTCTGGGCCAGGTGGAACAGGCTGTTCATCCGCGAGGTGGTAATGGTCCTGTTTCCTGCTATGTCGGTGGGGATACGGAAGATATCCTGCACAAACAGGGAGTTGGTGATGGTATCCGAGGAGGAAGCCACATGGGACATCAGGTTCTCGATGGAGTTGACTGTCTGGGAGGAGAGTACCTGCTCGGAGCGTATGTTGTCCTTCATCACGATCCCGTAAATACGCAGGAAAAAGAAACCTGACAGCACTGCTGTGGGCAGAAGGATCAGGATGATATGGGATATGATGAGTTTTGTCTTCAGCCGCAGGTCATAGGTGTACCGGTGGACCAGCTGGTTAATGGGATTTTTCATGACAGCATTTTCTCCCTGTATTCAGAAGGGGAAAGCCCCACCAGCTTTTTAAACGCCTTGCTGTAATAATTGCCATCGCTGTATCCGACCTTGGAGGATATATCGGTTATCTTATACCGGGGATCGCTGAGGAACTGCTTGGACATCTTGATCCGGTAATCCGTCAGGTACTGGTTCAGGGTCTGGCCTGTTTCATTTTTAAATATGGTGCACACATAGCTGGGGGACAGGTGGACATGTTCGCTGACATCCGGCACGGACAGGGATGCGGTTCCGTAATTCTGGCGTATGAATTCCTTGATCTGGAACACAATGGGGTTCTCCCCGCTGTCTGCCTTTAGCTGCTCAAAATACAGGCGCAGCTTGGCGCATAAAAGCTCATGGAGTTCCTTTAAGGTAGCGCACCCCATAACACCGTCCCAGATGCTTTCCGCGTGCAGGCCCTCCTTCTGCCACAGGGAAATATAGTTGTTCATACTGTGCTCATCCAGCTTGCTGAAATATCTGTAATAGATATCCTTTACCTGGCTGGCTCCCAGCATGCTGCTGGGCACAATGGAGCGGTACAGCCGGTCCGCCAGTTTAAGAGCGTGTTCCTCCTGTTTTTCCGCCAGGGCAACGGTAAAGTCAAGCATCACGTCAGCAGGCGGATGAAAGGGGACATTGACCATATCTTTTGTGAGGATGGAGCCGTACTCATGGAAAAAGCTTTCCTTCAGATATTCCTGGGCGTCCAGGAAGGAGACATGGGCCCGCTCCATTCCGCTGACCATGGGACCCACGGATATAAAGGAGAGGAAATAATCCCGGATCTGATCGGACAGGAATTTGGCACAGGACCAGATCACCTCTTCCTCCTGCCTGGTGCCGGAATACAGGAAAATGATGATGTACCGGTCCGCTCTCAGAAGATACATCTGATGCATTCCCCTGTCGGCCACAAAGCCGGTAAATGATTTCCTGATCTGTTCCATCCCCTGCTCCGGAAGCAGGCTTAAGGGTGTCCTGCTCTCCACGATCAATGCACAAAAGCAGGTGGTGGGTGTGATGGAGAGGGACAGGCGGTTGATGATCCCGGATGCCTCCTCCATAAAATCCGTATTCTGTTCCGTGAGAAGCATGGACAGGTGTCCAAGCAGTTCCTTTTCATGGCTCCTGGCGGCCACCTGGCGCGTGCTCATGGTGCGGCAGTTTTCCACTGCCTCCCTCACGGCACTGGCCAGTTCCTCCATATCCAGGGGCTTTTCCACATAGCTTACTGCCTTCAGCTTGATGGCGGCTTTCAGATATTCCTTATCCGAATAGGCGCTCATGAAGATAATAACCGTATCCGGCTGAGCTGCCAGCAGTTTTTCCGCCATCTGGACACCGTTCATACGGGGCATGCGGACATCTGTAAGTACGATATCCGCATGCTCCCTCAGGCCTGTCTCCAGCCCGTGGATCCCATCGTCAGCCAGGAATACCTGGGTGATCCCCAGGCTCTGTAAGTCCAGGTTGTCACGGATCCCCTCCCGGGTCAGTTTTTCATCATCAGCAATCAAAAGTTTCATCTATATGCACGTACCTTTCATTCAGTCATACAATCATTTTAACAAGAAATCGGCAATTTGCAACGAAAATAGACAAAATACCTCATTAGGTATATACTGGAAAAAAGAATTGGGACAAAGGTGGTGGCTGGAAATGAAAGACAAGCGCGGGCTGTGGGCGGCGGCATGTATTTTTATGATCGTGGGTATTTTCGTGAGTTCCTGCTATGGAGAGCAGGTCCACGACAAGGGGACCTACGCCATCATCATGAAATCCAGGAATAACTGGTATAATGAGCTGGCCAGCCGCGGATACAGACAGGTGATCGAGGCGGCGGGAAGGAACTGCATTACCCTGTACCCGGATAATGCCACGGCCCAGGAGCAGATACGCCTGATCCGCAACCTGATCCACGAACAGGTGGATGGAATTGCCGTGGCTGCCAATGATGAATACGCCCTGTCTCCTGTACTGAAGGAGGCAATGGATCAAGGCATACCGGTGGTTACTTTGGATGCGGATACGGAGGCAGGGAGCAGGAGCATCTATGTCAAACCCGTGGACGCGGGGAAGCTGGGGCAGCAGCTGGTACAATCCGTGTGCGATGTGTGCGGGGGCAGCGGACAGTGGGCCATCCTGTCTGCGGGAAGCCGGTCGGCCAATCAGAACGAGTGGATCTATTGGATGAAAAAGGAACTGGAGGGAACCAGGTACCGGGACTTGAGGCTGGTGGACATAGCATTCGGGGAAGGAATCTATGAAACCGCTTATGAGGAGACAAAACGGCTGCTGGACACATACCCGGATATGAAGGTGATCTGCTGCCTGTCCACAGAGGGGATCAAGGCTGCCGCGGACGTGGTCAGCGTCCGGGGTATTGAAAAGGACGTAAAGGTCATCGGACTGGGATTGCCGGGGCAGATGGCTGATCACATCGGTGATGGGGCGGAAGATGTCTGCCCTGTGATGTACATATGGGATCCTGTGGTCATGGGGGAGGTAGCGGCCTATCTTTCCCTGGGCTTGTCAAACGGTGAACTGGGTGATCCTAACGGTCAGAGCGGGACCAACGGTCAGAGCGGGACCAATGGGCAGAGCGGGACCAGCAGACAGGAGATCAAGCTGCCGGACGGCAGCAGCTACAGGCTGGAATTGGGCCGTGGCGGGGGTATGGAAATCATTTCCGGTGAGCCCATCCGGGTGGATGCAGACAGCGTGGAATACTGGAAAACGCAGTTTTAGGTAAAATATTTGAAAATTTTACAGCATATAATAGAATATTACCATGGAATTCCATTATGGTTGCGTGGTATGATAAGAGCGTACAAAGAATTACAGAAGAAAAAGGCAGTAACCATTGTCAGATGCCGGCTCTGCAAGGGCCATATCCCCCATGCACCTGACAGTGACTTACAAGATCACTATACGGAGGTGAAAAAAGATGAAACATGTAATGGTAAAGTTCGAGCAGGCAGACCAGATAATTAATTTCGTGAGAATCATCAACCGCTATGCATATGATGCAGATGTTAAGTGCGGCAGCCGTGTGGTTGATGCAAAGTCTGTTGTTGGAGTGCTGTCCCTGGCAAAATCCAAAACAGTAGAGCTTATTCTTCATACGGACGAATGTAATGAACTGCTGGAAGAGCTTGCTCCTTTTGCAGCATAATAATTTTTGATTTTCCTTACTTAAAATTCAGGCACGGACCGGTTGCAGGATATGCAGCCGGTCCGTGTTGTTTTTATATGAAAGGAAAATTCTCTGGAATTCCCTATGATATAAAAAACGCTCCGCGGAAACCGCACTGCGGCGGAAGGGAAAATGCCGCTGAAGCGGCCCGCTGCAGGCGGAGAATCCTGGAGCAGGATTCATTATTCTTCATTGATTCTTTCTCCCATAGGTGATATTATTCCTATGGCTGGAATCCTGAGGGGGACCGGATGGAACAATCGAATGAAACAACAAAGGATGGGGACATATGGTATGAAGCGGATAAAAGCGTTTGCAAAAAAGGAAACAGTGCTCAGCGCAGCCATTGTTTTGGCACTGGTATCCATGGTGTTGGTGAAACCGGACAAAGAGTATCTGGCGTACATGGATTACAGGACCATGGGGCTGCTGTTTTGCCTTATGACGGTCATGGCCGGCTTTAACCGGCTGGGGGTGTTTCGGGCAGCCGGCGGAAAACTGCTGGGAAGGGTCAGCCGGGCAGGCTGTGTGGCGGCCGTGCTGGTGTATCTGTGCTTCTTTTTCAGCATGATCATCACCAATGATGTGGCGCTTATCACATTTGTGCCATTTGGGATCACTGTACTTAAAATGGCGGGCATGGAGGCCATGGTGGTGCCCGTGGTCCTGCTTCAAACCATTGGGGCGAATCTGGGCAGCATGATGACACCTGTTGGAAATCCCCAGAATCTGTATCTGTATTCCAGGGCCGGGATACCGGCCCTGGATTTTGTGGGCCTTATGATGCCTTATACATTGGCATCCTTTGCGCTGCTGGGAATAGGTCTGATCATTGTGGGAAGATTATTCAGGGGACTTAAACGGGGAGAAGAATGCAGGGAAGGGAAAACATGTCCCGGGGAAAAGCTGCCCTTGGGACCGCTTTTTACATACACGGCCCTCTTTGGGCTGTCCATATGCTGTGTGGCTCATATGCTGCCGTGGCAGCTTCTTCTCATCCTTGTCCTGGCGGCAGTGTGGATGGGAGACAGAAGCCTGCTGCTGGCCGTGGACTATTCCCTGTTGGCGACCTTTGGGGCATTTTTTATCTTTATTGGAAATATGGGGCGTGTCCCCGCATTCTGCCGTATGCTGGAGGATATCTTAAACGGCAGGGAGATCCTTACCGCCGTGGCAGCCAGCCAGGTGCTGAGCAATGTGCCCGCAGCCCTGCTGCTGTCAGGGTTCACAGACAGATGGGAATGCCTTATAGTGGGGACGAATCTGGGCGGTCTGGGCACCCTGATCGCATCCATGGCCAGTCTTATTTCCTATAAATATATAGCCAGGCTGTACCCCATGTACAGAGGCAGGTATCTGGCCTGGTTCACGGCGGTAAATTTGGCTTTTTTGGCCGTTCTGCTGTGGATCGCGCTGTAAGATTGACCCTTTTTAAATGAGATGGGGAATGCTATACTTAACTTAGGACATGACTAAGGAAGGAGAGAGAACATGGCTATCATATCAGGAATTATGGTGCCCCATCCGCCGCTTATCGTACCGGCTGTTGGCAGGGGGCAGGAACTGTTGATCAGGGATACCGTCCAGGCATATCATGAGGCAGCCCTTCTGGTGGCGCAATCCCGGCCCGAGACCATTGTGATGCTGTCGCCTCACGCGGTAATGTATGGGGATTACTTTCACATTTCCCCGGGAAGGGGAGCCAGGGGAGATTTCGGTCAGTTTCTTGCGCCTCAGGAAGCCGTGGAGGTTGAATATGACAGGGAGCTGGTAAAGGAACTGCGCAGTCTGGCGGATGAAGCGGATTTTCCCATGGGAACGGAGGGGGAACGGGACAGGACTCTGGATCATGGAACCATGGTACCGCTGTTTTTTGTGAACCAGCACTACAGGGATTACAGGCTGGTCCGCATAGGTGGTTCCGGTCTGCCTTTTGCGGATCATTACAAGGCCGGACAGCTGATCGAAAAAGCAGTCTCACGTCTGGGGCGGAGAGTGGTAATCATAGCCAGCGGAGATCTGTCCCATAAGCTGAAAGGGGACGGACCTTACGGGTACAGCGCCCAGGGGCCGGAGTATGACCAACGGATCATGGAGATTATGGGGAATGCCCGGTTTGGACAGCTTTTGGAGTTTAAGGAAGAATTCTGTGAAAAGGCTGGGGAATGCGGCCACAGAAGCTTTACCATGATGGCGGGGGCCATGGACGGCATGGCTGTAGAGTCCAGACGCCTGACCTATCAGGGCCCCTTTGGAGTGGGATACGGCATTTGTACCTTTATGGTGAAAGGAAAAGATAAAAGCCGCCATTTCCTCAAGGAGTACGAGGCGGCTGAACAGGAGAGATGCAGGCAGATGCAGGATGGGGAGGACGCCTATGTATCCCTTGCAAGAAGATCCCTGGAACACTATGTGCGCACAAGAAGGATGATTTCCCTGGATACGGTTAAAGATGAACTGCCTGAGGAGATGCTGGACACCAGGGCTGGGACGTTTGTGTCCATTCATAAGAACGGCGCATTGCGGGGGTGCATCGGCACCATTGGCCCTGTGTGCCGGAATGTGGCTGAGGAAATCATACAGAACGCGGTAAGCGCCGGGATCCATGATCCAAGGTTCCCATCCGTAATGGAGGAAGAGCTGTGCCGCCTTGTGTACAGTGTGGATGTTTTGGGAGAGACACAGCCCATAAGCGGAACGGAGGAACTGGACGTAAAGCATTACGGGGTCATTGTCACCAAAGGGCAGAGACGCGGCCTGCTTCTGCCAAATCTGGACGGTGTGGACACAGTGGAGGAGCAGCTGGAGATCGCGAAACAGAAAGCCGGAATCGATGCGGATGATATGGATGTCAGGCTGGAGCGGTTCCAGGTCATAAGGCATGGTGATAAGGGATGAAGATCAGATGTGATGTGTGTATGCACCATTGTGAACTGGACAGGGAACAGACCGGGTTCTGCCGGGCCAGGAAGAATACGGGGGAGAGGATCATACCTGTAAATTATGGGAAGATCACTTCCCTGGCTCTGGATCCCATTGAAAAAAAGCCTCTTGCCATGTTTTGTCCGGGAACCATGATTTTGTCGGCCGGAAGTTTCGGATGCAATCTGAGATGTCCCTTCTGCCAAAATCATGAGATATCCATGGCCGGGGAGAGGGAAAGTGAAGCGGCTTATATAGAGCCGGGGGAACTGGCTGCCCGGGCCCAGGCCCTAAGGCCCCGGGGAAATATAGGAGTGGCATACACATACAATGAGCCTTTGGTGGGATGGGAATATGTGCGTGACACGGCCCGTTTTATCAGGGCAGCCGGGATGAAGAATGTGATTGTAACCAATGCAAGTGTGACGGACCCGGTTCTGGATGAGATCCTGCCCCTTACCGATGCCATGAATATTGACCTGAAGGGGTTTACGGACCAGTTTTACGCAAAGCTGGGCGGAGATTTGGGGACGGTCCGGCATTTCATCCAGCGGGCGGCTGAAGCCTGCCATGTGGAACTCACCACCCTGATCGTGCCGGGGGAAAATGATTCAGAACAGGAGATTAAGGAGCTGGCCTCCTGGGTTGGTGGGATCAGTTCGGACATTCCCCTCCATATCACACGGTTTTTCCCAAGGTGGAAGATGACGGACCGGGGGGCTACTGATATCCGTACGGTCTATTCCCTGGCAGAGACTGCCCGTAAATCCCTTAAGCATGTGTTTATAGGGAATTGTTAGCAGTCTGGAGACGCTGCCCCCGGGAATGGGCACTCCCCTTATGTACGCCCTGGATTAACGGGGAACTCAGACGTGCATATAATAAAAGTAACGAACGCAATGCACTGCCGGAACGATCCGGAAGTGCATTTGCTTTGTAATCTATGTGAAGGGGAGAGTACGATGTATCAAGACGATATAAATGAATGTAGCAATGGAAATGGATGCGGCAAAAAAGGCTGCGGCAGCGGAAGTGGGTGCAATAGCGGAAATGGATGCGGCAGCGGATGCAGATGCAATGACTGGTGCTGCTGCCGGGGACCAGCCGGGCCTGCAGGGCCGAGAGGCCCCCAGGGAGCAGCCGGACCTCAGGGAGTTACCGGCCCCCAGGGCCTTCAGGGACCCATGGGGCTCAGAGGTGAGGTTGGACCCACCGGCGCCCAGGGAGCAACAGGGGCAACAGGCGCTACCGGCAGTACCGGGGTTATGGGACCCATAGGCGCCCAGGGACCTGCCGGCCCCCAGGGGAACACGGGAGCCACCGGCCCTCAGGGGGCGGCCGGTCCCACCGGCCCTCAGGGACTCCAGGGGCCTGCGGGACCACAGGGAAACCCGGGGATCACCGGCCCCCAGGGACCATCGGGAGCCACCGGCCCTCAGGGAAATCAGGGAGATACAGGTCCTGCGGGAATAACAGGCCCAACAGGAGCCACCGGACCTGCAGGCGCTGCTGGTGTCACCGGTCCTACCGGCCCCACCGGTGTGGTACCCAACGACATATTTGCTTCCTTTATCAATTTTGCGGCACTGTATGTCAATGCACAGCAGATACCCATGGGAATTGGCGTGGCGGACGACACAGGTAATATTGTGCTGACCGATCCCACCCATATCACTCTCCAGCCAGGATATTACTCCATTTTTTATGAGGTGACCGTACTGTATTCTGAAAAGACATATATGCAGATCACGCCGTCCTATAACGGCGGACCTCATATTGAATATGGGATCTATTTCATGACCGGGGAAGGACGGTCCAGTGCGGTGGGATCTGTCTCCTTTATCATTGCAGTTCCGGAGGAGACCACATTTACTTTGACCTATAACAGTCCTCTTCCCGGCCCGGAGGGATCACTGACCATGGTGATCTTCAAACTGAGGAGATAAAAGCGGGGATATAATATATTAAATGGCATATATTGACTTTTAATATCACGGGTAGTATACTGAAGCAAGAAAATCAAGAGGGGTGCTGGGCTTGCCTGGCTGAGATGGGACTTAGGTTTCCGAACCCTGACACCTGATCTGGATAATGCCAGCGTAGGGAGTATTCAGACCATGTCTGTGATGTCCCGCCAGGATTGTCCTGGCGGGATTTTTATATTCTGTTCTGTTGGAGCATCCTATGGGACAATAAGAGAAAAGGAGAGAATTATGAACGCAAGTGTAGCAATTCAGACATTACCGGAAGCAGAGAACGATGAGGAGCTGATCCGCATTGTGGACCAGGTCATTGATTATATCAAAAGCACCGGGTTAAACTATTATGTAGGACCGTTTGAGACGGCCATTGAAGGCGACTATGACCAGCTTATGGATATTGTGAAAGAGTGCCAGCACATTGCCGTCAGGGCAGGTGCGCCATCCGTGGCGGCATATATCAAGGTATCCTACCGCCCTGAAGGAGATGTGCTTACCATTGAAAAGAAAGTTACAAAACACCACAGGTAAATTCTGGTCCTGTTCGGCCATTGTCACCATACTCATATTGTGGCAGGCTGCCGTGTCCATGGGAATCATAGAGGGCTTTATGCTGCCCTCGCCTGTCCATGTGGCGCGTACCTTTGTGAGCGAGTTTCCTGCTCTGATGGACAATGCCAGGATTACCCTGACGGAGGCAGCCCTGGGCCTTGGATTTGGAATTGCAACCGGATTTTTTGCCGCAGTACTGATGGACCGGTTTGAGCAGGCATATAAGGCATTCTATCCCCTGATCGTCCTGACCCAGACGGTTCCGGCTGTGGCCATGGCTCCGCTTTTAGTGCTGTGGTTTGGGTATGAGATGACGCCCAAAGTCATACTTATTGTCATCACAACGTTTTTTCCTATCACGGTGGGACTTCTCACAGGTTTTAAGTCCGCTGATCCGGACGCAGTGAACCTTCTTCGGGCAATGGGGGCGGGCCGTATGCAGATATTCCGTTACCTTAAGCTTCCCGGAGCGCTGAACCAGTTTTTTTCCAGTCTCAGGATTTCAGCATCCTATGCAGTGGTAGGCGCCGTGATCTCAGAATGGCTGGGGGGATTCGGCGGACTGGGCGTGTACATGACACGGGTCAGAAAGGCATTTTCCTTTGATAAAATGTTTGCAGTGATCTTTCTTATTTCAATGATCAGCCTGCTGCTTATGTGGCTGGTGGAGCTGCTTCAGAAAAAGTGCATGCCCTGGGAAAAACGTTAAGAATTAGTTGGATAGAGTAGTGTACTTTCGGAATCTTCGAGAGCACACAGTAGGATTCAGGAGGAGAATATGAAGAAAAAAAGATACGCAGGAGTCCTTGGGGCGGCTGTGCTTGTAATCATGCTGTCAGGATGCGCGGCCCCGTCCGGTCAGGAGAAGACGTCACCCGGACAGGAGGCAGCCTCATCAGGACAGGAAGCGGCGCCATCCGGGCAGGAAGCGGCACCGGATAAAGATCAGGCAGGAGAGGAGACGTCCGGGCAGGCGGAGGGTCCGCCAAAGGAGATCACCTTTGTACTGGACTGGACGCCTAATACCAACCACACAGGAATTTATGTGGCGGAGGAAAAAGGATATTTTAAAGATGCAGGACTGGAGGTAAGCATTGTGCAGCCGCCGGAAAACGGAGCTGAGGTTTTGGTTGCCTCAGGCAAGGCACAGTTTGCAATGTCCTTCCAGGACAGCCTGGCGCCTGCGTTTTCAGGGGATACCCGGCTGCCCGTGACTGCGGTGGCAGCTGTTATCCAGCACAACACATCCGGCATCATTTCCCGCAAGGGGGAAGGGATGGACAGGCCCAAAGGGCTGGAAGGCATGAAATATGCCACATGGGATCTGCCCATAGAAAAAGCCACCATCCAGGACGTGATGGAGGTGGACGGCGGTGATTTCAGCAAAGTACAGCTGATTCCCAGTATGGTAACAGACGAGGTTACGGCCCTTAAGACAAAATCAGTGGACGCTATCTGGATCTTCTATGCGTGGGCCGGCGTAAAGACAGAGATCGAGGGGTTGGAAACGGATTATTTTGCATTTGCGGACCTGAATCCTGTATTTGATTTTTATACCCCGGTCATCATTGCCAATAATGATTTCCTGGAACAAGAACCTGATACGGCCAGGGCGTTCATGGAAGCGGTGAGTAAAGGTTATCAGGATGCCGTTAAGGAACCTGAGGAAGCTGCGGACATTCTCTGCAAGGCCGCCCCTGAGCTGGATCCTGAACTTGTAAAGGCAAGCCAGATCTACCTGGCGGATCAGTACCAGGCAGACGCGGAGCGGTGGGGGTATATTTCACCGGACCGGTGGAATGGGTATTACAGCTGGCTGAATGAAAAGGGGCTTGTGGAAACGCCCATTGAGGAAAACACAGGTTTTTCCAATGATTATCTGCCCTGACATGTGTGAGGAGATCCAGCAGGGCGGCTGTTAAGACGCCGCCCTGAAATGCGCCCCTGGGGCAAGGAGGAACAGATGGTACAATTAAAGGTGGAAGGGGCGTCCAAATCCTTTGACGGGGAGCCGGTTATCCAGGACATTTCCATTGAGCTTAATAAAGGGGAACTGGTTTCCCTCCTGGGGATCAGCGGGGGAGGAAAAACCACCCTGTTCAATATCATAGCCGGTTTAAGTACCCCGGACAAGGGGCGTGTATTGATGGAGGGAGAGGATATCACAGGATGCCCGGGACGGGTCAGCTATATGTTGCAGAAGGATTTGCTGTTTCCTTTCCGTACGATCGAGGACAACGTGGCCCTTCCGCTTATTATAAAGGGCATGAAAAAGAAAGAGGCCAGGCAGGAGGCGGGAGGATATTTTGCCCAGTTCGGACTGGAGGGTACACAGAAAAAATACCCGGCCCAGCTCTCAGGCGGCATGCGCCAGCGGGCCGCGCTCCTTCGGACCTACCTCTTTTCAGGCAGCGTGGCCCTTTTGGATGAGCCCTTTTCAGCGCTGGACATGCTGACCAAGCAGTCGGTCCACAGCTGGTACCTGAATGTGTTGGAGCAGATCCGCCTGTCAACCTTGTTTATCACCCATGATATTGATGAGGCAGTGCTGCTGTCCGACCGTATTTACCTGCTCACAGGAAAGCCGGGCAGGATCACAGGTGAGATCGTGGTCAGGGAGCCAAAACCCAGATCAGGGGATTTCCATGTGACGGAAGCATTTCTGGAATATAAAAAATGTATATTAAACCATCTGAAAGAGCACTCTGAGGCGGCACTGTGACAGGTTGAACCAGGGGACTTCCGGCTGTAAAGGCCGGAAGTCCCTTTTGTGCACCTATATGTCTGTCCGCAATTCCATTCTTTGGTTGACGGATACATGAAAAAAATAATATAATAGGGTTATATGTGTCAGCAGATTGCAGAAAAGAGGTCATGCATGAACACCATGAAATGCAGTAATGAAACCAGCATTTACATTATTGATGATAATTACCGGATCGTTCATTATAATTCCACTCTGCAGGAGAAATTTCCCGAGCTACAGTGCGGGGATCTTTGTTATGAGAAGCTGTGCCAGGAAAGCAGGCCTTGTGAGGAATGTCCCTTCAGCAAAAGGGACGGATCCGCTGTGGTATTCTACAATAAGGTAGTGCAAAAATGGCTGGAGGTGGGAACGGGTAAGATAGACTGGCCCGGAAAAGGCACCTGCAATATGGTGCTGGTCCGTGAAATTTATGAGGGAAATAAAAACCTGTTCTATAATCTGACCAATATGTCTGCGTATGATGAGCTGTTTGAATTGAATTTTACCAGGAATTCCTATAAGATACTGTACCATGTGGAGAACAAGTATATGATCCCCCATACGGAGGGCCCCTTGGACAGGATGCTTGAGGATGTGGGGAGTTATATGATCCATCCGGATGACGACCGGGCGTTCAGGGAGTTCTGGGATGCGAAAAGGATAAAAGAGTTTTTAAAGCATGGGGTCCGGAACGGGAGTTCGGTCTTAAAGGGACAGTTCAGGAAAAAGAGGACGGACGGATCTTACTGCTGGGTGGCCCAGATAGCGGTTCCCCTGAATCAGGGGGGAGATGATGAGGACATCCTCATGTGCTTTATCCAGGATATCAGTGAGCAGAAGCGCCGGGAGGAGGAGATGAAGAAGTCCCTTTCCCAGGGCACGGACATGGACCAGCTCACCGGTCTTTACAGGCGCACCGTGTTTTTTAAGCGGGCCGGGGAGTTTGTCCTTAAAGCCTGTGGCGGTTATTGCCTGGTGGCGGTTGATATTGAACATTTTAAGCTGTTTAACGAGTGGTACGGACAGGAGGAGGGGGACCGGCTTCTGGCCCGGGTGGGAGGCCATTTAAGGGATATACAGGACCAGTACGGCGGCATGGCGGGCTACATGGGGGGAGATGATTTTGTCATCATCCTTCCTGATGAGGAGGATGCTGTCGGGCAGCTGCAAAAGCGGATCATGGAATATGTAAGGCAGTGCGGCGGTACGGCAGGATTTCTCCCTGCCTTTGGTGTTTATGGAATAGAGGATAAAAGCCTGTCCATCAGCACCATGTATGACCGGGCCTGCATTGCCCTGTCATCGGTAAAGGGCAGCTATGCCCAGCGGGCCTGCCGGTATGACAGCCGCATGATGCGGCAGATGGAGGAAAACCACAAGCTTCTTTCTGAGGTCCAGAAGGGGCTGGAACATGGGGAGTTTACCTTTTACGGTCAGCCCAAGTGCAATCTGAGCACGGGCAAGATCGTGGGGCTGGAAGCCCTGGTGCGCTGGAACCATCCGGTGCGGGGGATGATCCCTCCCGGGGATTTCCTGCCTGTTCTGGAGAACAACGGGCTGATCTCCAAGCTGGATCTGTACCTCTGGGAGGAGGTATGCAGGAGGATGCGAAGCTGGATCGACAGGGGGCACCGCGCCGTCCCAATTTCTGTAAATGTATCCCGAATGGATATCTATGCCATGGATGTGGCTGATGTCTTCAGGAAGCTGGTTGAAACGTATTCCCTGGATCCAAGGCTTTTGGAAGTGGAGATCACGGAAAGCGCTTATGTGGAAGAATTTGAAGCGATCACCGGAGTGGTGGAATCCCTGCGGGAAGCCGGATTCACCGTACTTATGGATGATTTCGGAAGCGGGTATTCCTCACTTAACATGCTGAAGGATGTGAATGTGGATGTTCTGAAGATCGATATGAAGTTCCTTGACATGGATGGGGATACCGCCGGGAAGGGCGTGGAGATTCTGGAGGCTGTCACAAGGCTGGCCAATATTATGGGGCTGCGCATGATCGCGGAGGGGATTGAGACAAAGGAACAGATCGACTTCCTAAAGAGTATGGGATGCGCCTATGGTCAGGGATATTATTTTTTCCATCCCATGCCCATAGAGGTATTTGAACCCCTTCTGGCAGATGAGGACCAGATGGATTACAGGGGGATCAAAGCAAAGCAGATGGACCGTATCCGGCTCAAGGACATGTTTGAGGAGGATATTGCCAGCGATGCCATGATGAACCATATCCTGGGAGCCGTGGCGTTCTACCAGCTTCAGGGCAGTGAACTGGAACTTTTGAGAGTGAACGAACAGTACTGTGCCCTCACAGGGACCAATGCAGTGGATCTGGAATCACAGCGCAGGTCCATTCTCCAGGACACGCGGGAGGAGGACAGGCCGCGTGCCATAAGAATATTTACCCAGGCGTATGAGAACCAGCTCAATGGAGCGGAAGGGGATATCAGGCGCAGGAAAGCGGATGGAACCTATATGTGGATGCATCTGCGGGTCTTTTTCCTCAGAGAACAGGACGGGCGCAGGCTGTTTTATGGAGCGGTGTCCGATGTCACGGAGCAGCGGCGCAGGGAGCAGAAGCTGGAGGCATCCCAAAGGGCTCTGTCCGCTGTGGTCCACATTGCCCAAAAGGATGAGTCCTTTATGAAGCTCACAGAGGAGAACCGGCGGGCCGCGGCATCCATTTTTGCCCAGATGACCCCGGGAGGCATGATCGGCGGATACTGTGAGGAGGGATTCCCACTGTATTTTGCCAACTATGAGATGGTTAAGCTGCTGGGGTATGACTCCTTTGAGGAACTGGAGGAGGCGATCCGGGGCCTGGTCCTCAATACCATCCACCCGGATGACCGGGAGCGCGTGAGCCGGGACATTGGGCAGGAGTATTATCCGGGGTTGGAGTACACCACCACCTACAGGATGCCCAAGAAAGACGGCTCATGGTTCTGGACCCTTGATAAGGGGCGGGTCATTGAGGCGGAGGATGGCCGTCTGGCCATTGTCAGCGCATGTACGGATATTTCGGAGACCATGGAAGCCCAGGAGGCCTTAACTGAGCGCAACAGTGAGTTGCTTCGCAAGAATGAGGAGCTGAATTTCCTTAATAATGATATGCCCGGCGGTTACCACCGCTGCGCTAAAAATAAAGAGTTTGATTTTACCTATATCAGCAACCGCTTTCTGGACATCTTTGGCTATACCAGGGAGGAGATCAGGCTTCTGTTTGACAACAAGTTCATCAATATGGTCCATCCCGATGACCGGGAGCGTATGGTGAGAGGCGTGGACATACTCACTGACAGCGAACAGGCTTACAACATGGAATACCGCATGAGATCCGCCAAAGGCTATATATGGGTTATTGACCAGACACGGTACATGAGTTACGGGGGAAATGAATTTTTCCAGGGCGTGGTCCTGGATGTCACGGAGATGGTGACACTGCGTGAGCGTCTGCGCCTGCTCCTGGATTATGTTCCTGAAGATTTTATCCTTGTCAGATCCAGGGACGGCCGGTATGAATATGAGGTTATGGCGGACGGACTTGCAAGGTCGCTGGGGTATACAAAGGAAGAATACAGGGATATGCTGCCAAAGGGCGGGTATCTGGAACAGGGATACGGGGACGGATTTCCGGAACTTCTTCATGAGATCAGCTGTCTTTCAGACAGCGGACAAAGGTTCACCCATGTATCCGCCTTTATCCGGCCGGACAAAAAGAAGGTCTGGATCCGTACGGAGGCCAGATCCGTGAAACAGGAATCAGATGAGACCATCTACCTCTTTAACTACAAGGATGTGACGGATATCCAGGAAAAAAGGCAGGAGCTGGATCTTTTGGACCAAAAGCAGAAGACGATTCTCCACCTGGCAGGGATCAACAGCTGGGAATGGGATCTGAGGGATGACAGCCTGGTCCTCACTAATGTGACCAGCCCCAACTTCGTAAAATACCTCTGCAGGCAGGATGAAGCAAACGGGGAAACCGTGACGGGTCTGACCGGACTTCTGGACAGAAATGCATGTATACTGGACAAATACAGGCAGCCCTTTTTGGATTTCATGATGCATCTGCGAAGAAATGTGGGCCACAAAACCTTGAGTTTTGAATTTCCGGTAACAGCGGATGACGGTTCCCTCATATGGTTCCGGTCTGCGGGGGAAACCATTCTGGATGAGGAGGGCACGCCTTTGGTGGTGCTGGGATACTGTACGGACATTACGGATAACAAGCTGCAGAAACAAATGCTGACAAAAATGGCGTCCACGGATTCCCTTACCGGTCTTCTCAACCGTCAGTCCGCCCTGCCGGCCATCCGTGCCTATCTGGCACAGGGTGCATGGTCCTCGGCAGCCCTTATCATGTTTGACCTGGATAACTTCAAGATGGCCAATGATGTATTCGGCCATGACTTCGGGGATTCCATGATCGTACAAAATGCAAGAAAGCTTAAAAGTTATTTCCGGAGTGAGGATATTGTGTGCAGGATGGGCGGTGACGAGTTCATCATCCTTTGCAAGAACATAAGTGAGAAGGACATAGAGGCAAAGCTGAACAGGATCGTGGATGAGATGTCCGTTACACGCCGCGGCGAAGGAAAGGACATCACATTCTCTATCTCTGCCGGCTATGTCATGATCCCGGAACAGGGGATCAACTTTGACGAACTCTACCACAAGGCGGACATAGCCCTTTTTGCGGCCAAGATGTGCGGGAAATGTGCCTACAGGAAATATGACCCGTCCATGAAATCAATCCGTATAGAACTGGCGGGCACGCCCTGAGGGCGCGGCGGCCAGAGATTCCCGGAACAGGGATCGAACGAAATACGTATCAAAAAGATTGCGTATAAAAAAAGCAGGCGGAACCGACCATGAATATATCAGGTCGGCTCCGCCTGCTCTATGTTTCCCCAATCCTACAGATCTAGCTTCAGATCCCCCTCTTTGATCCATCCCATCCTGCGCAGGATCTCCCCGAAGATAAAGGTGAGCACTGCCGGGAGCACAAAGCAGACCAGCAGGATCCCAAGCCACATCCGGGCGCCGCCTCCCATGGCGGTGTAGACGCCGATGGGACCCACCAGGCCGCAGGTGCCCATACCGGAGCCCGCCGGGATGTTCTTAAGGCCAAAGACCACGGTTGCAACAGGGCCTGTGATCATGGATGCCAGAGTAGGCGGGATCCAGATCCGGGGGTTCAGCACAATATTGCCCATCTGCAGCATGCTGGTGCCCAGACCTTGGGCCATAAGGCCGCCAACCTTGTTTTCGCGGTAGCTCATCACTGCAAAACCGATCATCTGCGCACAGCAGCCGGCAGTGGCCGCTCCCCCCGCCAGTCCGTCCAGGGAGAGAGCGATACAGATGGCAGCGCTGCTGATGGGAAGGGTAAGGGCAACCCCGATCAGGGCGGATACCAGGATTCCCATGATAAAGGGCTGCATTTCCGTGGCTGTTTTTACCAGGTTTCCGAACCAGTTCATAAAGCCCGCCACGCCCGGTCCCACAAACTGGGCCACCAGTACGCCGGAGATAATGGTGATCCCCGGAGTGACAATGATGTCCAGCCGCGTTTCCTTGGAAACGATCTTGCCCAGCTCAGCAGCGATGATGGTGGCCACCAGAGCGCCTACGGGACCGCCCAGGGTATTGCCCGCAATCCCCACGGTGGCTGCGGAGAACAGCACCAGCTGAGGCGCCTTCAGCGCGTGGGCAATGGCAATGCCCAGAGCGGCTCCTGTGGCGCTTTTGGCATAATCAGCGATCACATTAAAAATCTCAATGTCAAATTGTTGTCCCAGGGTTCCGAATATGGTGCCGATGAGCAGGGAGGCAAACAGGCCGAAGGCCATGGCTCCCAGTGCATCGATCAGATAGGTCTGGACAGTGATGTTAACATTTTTCCGTTTTAGAAACTCCTTTACACTCTCGGTTTTCATACTCATTCTCTCCCTTATTCAAACATCGTTACTGCCGTCTGCACATCCCGCCCCGGGGAATATTTGGCAGAAAGCATTATTTAACACGTTATGGATAGGAATTTTACCATACTTTGACAAAAAAGCAAGGATTTTTGACGAAAACCCGCCGAATTGTTAAAATATTAACATATTGCAAATTTATATGGCGTGGGATATAATGGTACGAATAGGGGACATTAATTCCAGAGAGAGGTGGACGATATCGAATTCCGTTTTTTATATTTACTCCAGGATCTGCATACTCCCCTGGTGGATGGCCTTATGACATTGATCACATCCCTTGGGGATCACGGGATATTCTGGCTGCTGCTTGCAGCAGTGCTGTTTGCTGTTCCAAGGACCAGGCTCATGGGCGCCTGTATGCTGGTATCCATTGGCATAGGTTTCCTGTTGGGAAATGTCGCCCTAAAGAATCTGATTGCCCGGGACCGTCCCTGCTGGCTGGATCCCACCGTACAGCTGCTGGTCCAGGTGCCCAGGGATTATTCATTTCCCTCCGGCCACACCCTGGTAAGCTTTGAAGGCGGGGTGACTATATTCATGTTCAACAGAAAGTGGGGGATTCCCGCCCTGATGCTGGCAGTGCTGATCGCATTTTCCAGAATGTATCTGTTTGTGCATTTTCCCACGGATGTGCTGGCTGGCATGGCGCTGGGAATCATCATTGCATGGTTTGTTGCCAGAACTGCTAAGAGGATGAGTACCGCTAAAGACATAAGTACCGCCAAAGATATAAGTACCTCCAAAGGCATGGGGACCGCTAGTGGCATGGGGACCGCCAAGGGATCAGAGGAAAATCAAAGACAGGATGATGAAAGATTGACAGAATAAAGGACAGGTGACATATATGTTGGAACGCGCACCGGGAATCTATGAGGTGGAGTTATACAGCAACCAAAAAAGTATCAGTGAAATAAAAATATTCCTGATTCCGGGCAGGGACGGGGGGCGCAGCCTGATGGTGGATGCCGGGTTCAGGAAACAACAATGCCTGGAATCCATGGAGGAGGCCCTGGCCAGCCTTGGGATCACTTATGATAAACTGGATATTTTCCTGACCCACAAGCACCATGACCACTGCGGACTGGCCAGTGTGTATGCCCAGCGTGGGGCCAGGCTTTTCATGAATCCCCAGGAGGACAGACACTGCTATGACTGTCTGTACTATAACCACAGTCATGGCTCCCAGGAGGACCAGCCTGAGGTGCTGCGGGCAGTGGGCGTTACCGAAACAGGGACACCCCAGGTCTGGAACATGTTCATGGAGGTGAACCGCCGTGTGAATGAGAACAAGGGGTGGGAATTTGAGATCCCCGGATTCGCCTATACACCGGTAAAGGCAGGGCAGATCCTGTCCTACGGCGGATATGATTTTGAGACCGTTCCCCTGAAGGGACACACCTTTGGACAGATGGGGCTTTATGAAAAAAAACGCAGGATCCTGTTCTGCGCAGACCAGGTCATTGACGGCATTGTGCCCATTGTGGGGACCACATACCCGGATGAGCATCTGCTGAAGGGGTATTTTGAATCCCTGGAACATTTTAAGCATGAATATAAGGACTGTCTGGTGCTGCCGGCCCACAAGGAGCCGATCAAGGATGTGAAGCGGGTGGTGAACCGGATCGTGTTCGCCTATCTGGATAAGACAGACCTGATCAAACATATTCTGGATCACGGACACCGCAGGATGACCACCAAGGAGGTGGCCTGTCTGGCTTACGGCATGGAATCCGTGCCAAAGGATGAGGCGGAGTTTATCAAGCTCAAGATGGTGATCAGCAAGACCTTTTCCTGCCTGGAGTACCTGTATGATGAGGACTTTGCCATCCGTTCCAGGGAGGACGGGATTTTTTACTGGGAAGCTCCCTAGAGGGTGGAGCAGACAGAGGGCCCGCATGGCGGAATCCCCATGGAACGCTCATGGGCCCCGGAGGGTACTGAAAAATATACTTGCATATTTAAGAAAATAGTGTATAGTATACATTAGCAATAAAATAAAATAATGAAAGCAGAGTAGGCATATGTGCGTTAAGTGCCGGCTGAACAGGGAGTTGTCAGCTGGACGAAAGGAAACTTGCGTTTCCTGCGGTACATAGGCCGCATCCCGCTGCAACGGAAGATAGATGGAGCGGCTGAGAGCGGCTTTGGATCAGGATTAAAACTGATGCAGGGCTGTTTTGTAAGGCCGTTTTTTATGTCTGGAACCTGGGTGCAGGTATGATCCTGAACCTGTTTGGAACATGTCGGATATCTCCCATTGTAGTACGAGAAATCTGCAAAGGAGGTAATTGTTCATGAAGAAACTGGCAGCTTTATTTACCAGCTCATCCCAGGAGATGAGACAGGTCAGGACCGTTACGGTATGCGCCATGATGGCGGCTATAGGAGTGGTTTTGGGGTCGCTGACCATTTACATTACGGATACGGTGAGGATCGGATTTTCCGGGATCCCCGTTACCCTTGTAAGCTATCTGTTCGGGCCCGTGGTGGGGGGCATGTTTGGAGGAGCCCTGGATGTGCTTAAGTACCTGGTCAAGCCCATGGGGCCGTTTATGCCAGGTCTGACCCTGATCGTGATGCTCAAAGGACTGCTGTACGGCTGTTTCCTTTACAAAAAGCCCCTGACCCTGTGGCGGGTGCTGGCCGTCCAGCTGGTGGTGGCTGTTGTGTGCAACCTGTTCCTCAACACCCTGTGCCTGTCTCTTGTGTATGGAAAGGCATTTATGGTGCTCCTGGCCCCGCGTATTATCAGAAATCTGATCATGTGGCCCATTGACGCTTTTATATTCTTTAATACTGCAAAGGTCCTGGAGATGACAGGGGTGTTCCGCATATTGGGAAAGACCAGGACCGCTGTATGATTTTGGGATGCCCCGGCACGATCCCGGCCTGTTTAAGGGATGGAATACGAATTGGAAAAAATAACTGATGAAATTATTAACGATCCATTGGTCTGAGGAAAATGCCTTTGGTCCGCCTTTAAAATGGCTGGCCGGAGGCATTTTTGCGCAGTGCGCAGCCATGGTACATTCTGGAAATAAAACAGAGAGCAGCCTTCAATACCGTTAATTTTCCGTCAAGCTGTTTTGCAAAAAGTACACCCGGCCTGTTGCAGGAAGCACCGGTCCGTGCTATGATGATGTCTGCAAAAAAAACAGAAGTCAAGATTGAGGAGGAACCATGCCATGGCAGTTCATGTAATTGATGAAGCAAACAGATGCCTTCAGTGTAAGAAACCAATGTGTCAGCAGGGATGCCCCATCCATACACCCATTCCGACCATGATCAAAGCATTAAAGGAAGGGGGACTGGAGGACGCAGGCGCCATGCTGTTTGCAAACAACCCAATGTCCCTGGTGTGTTCCCTGGTGTGTAACCATGAGCGCCAGTGCGAAGGCCATTGTGTCCTTGGCAGAAAGGGCCAGCCGGTCCATGTGAGCAGTATTGAGAACTATATATCAGACACCTGTCTGGAACGGATCAACATAGAATGTGCACCTAAGAACGGAAAAAAGGTGGCGGTCATCGGTGCCGGACCGGCCGGTATCACCATTGCCATTATGCTGACCCAGAGGGGGTACAGCGTGACCATCTTTGATTCCAGGGACAAGATCGGAGGGGTACTGCAGTATGGCATCCCGGAATTCCGGCTGCCCAAGAGCATTCTGGACCGTTATAAGAAAAAGCTCCAGTCCATAGGGATCAGGATAAGGCCCAACACCACCATTGGCGGAGCACTGGAGATCAAGGACCTGTTCCGGGACGGATATGAGAGCATTTTCATCGGAACTGGCGTCTGGCGTCCCAAGACCCTTGGGGTAAAGGGGGAGTCACTGGGAAATGTTCATTTTGCCATTGATTACCTTGCCAATCCCGATGCCTATGACCTGGGGGATAATGTGGCCATTATCGGCGTGGGCAATTCAGCCATGGATGTGGCAAGGACCGTGATCCGCAAGGGATCCCATAATGTGACCATGTACGCAAGGGGAAAGCATTCCGATGCCAGCCTGCATGAGACCCAGTATGCTATGCTGGACGGAGCCAGGTTTGAGTTTGGGAAAAGTATTGTGGAGATCAATGATGACGGACCGGTGTTCCGGGATGTGTGTTTTGATGAGGAGGGGAATATCACCGGATACTCTGAAGAAACAGAGCAGGTGAAGGCGGATTCCGTGATCATTTCCATCAGCCAGGGACCAAAGAGTAAGCTGGTCAACACCACAGACGGTCTGAAGGCCACAAAAAACGGGCTGCTTCAGACCTCGGACAACGGAGAAACCACGGTGGAAGGCATATTTGCCTCCGGTGATGTGGTCCTGGGAGCCAAAACAGTGGTGGAGGCGGTTGCCTACTCCAAAACCGTGGTGGATGCCATGGACGAATACATGAAAAATAAGGATAAAAACAAAGGGAATTAAGATTATTTCATTTCGCGTTTCAATTTCCTGAAGGAAATGATAAACAGTGATACCGTGGTGCAGACTGCCAGTGTATCTGCAATGGGCTCTGCCAGGAAAACCGCAAATACCTTGTTTTCAAAAAATGCAGGCAGGACGTAGATAAGAGGTATCAGCAGGATGACCTTTCTCAGCAGCGCCAGGAACAATGAAGTCTTGCTGTCGCCCAGTGCGATGAAAGTCTGCTGGCAGGCCAGCTGGGCGCCAAAGAGCAGGACGGCGGCCATGTATATATGGATGGACCAGGTGCTGAAGGCGGTGAGGGCAGGGTCCTTGGTGAAGATACGGATAAAGACCGAGGGAGCAAACATGCTGACCGCCCACATGGCAGTGGAATAGCACATACAGGAGATGAGCAGAAGACGGAAGGTTCTGCTGACCCGGTCCAGTTTTTTTGCCCCAAAGTTAAAGCTGATAATGGGCTGCGCGCCCTGGGTCAGCCCCTGAAGGGGGAGCAGGGAGAACTGCATCACGCTTCCCATGATGGTCATGGCCCCCACGGCCACATCCCCTCCGTATTTTAACAGTGAAGTATTAAAGCAGATGTTCAAAATGCTTTCCGTGAACTGCATCACAAAGGGTGCGGCCCCCAGGGCAATGGCAGGCATGAGGACCTCTGCTTTTGGTTTCATATAATGGGGGCGTATGTTGAGATAACTCTTTTTGGAAAGCAGGAACAGTACCACCCAGGCAGCGGAGATGCCCTGGGAGATGATGGTTGCCAGAGCGGCGCCCCGCACGCCCATATGGAACCCAAACATGAGAATGGGATCCAGGATGATGTTGCACACGGCTCCGATCAGTACGGTGAGCATTCCGGTTTTTGCATATCCCTGGGCATTGATAAACGCATTCAATCCCAGCGCCAGCTGCACGAAAATGGTCCCCAGTGAATAGATCTGCATGTAGGCCCACCCGTACTCAATGGTATTGGCGCTGGCGCCGAACATCAGCAGGATACTGCGTCCAAAGGTGAGGAAAAAGGCGGTGAGCACCACCGCCACCACGATCAGGGCCGTGGTGCAGTTGCCCAGGATATTTTCAGCCTCATCCTTTTTACCCTTGCCCAGCATGATGGATGCCCTGGGCGCGCCGCCCATGCTCACCAGGGCTGCAAAAGCTGAGATGGCCATGATGACAGGAAAGGTGACGCCCACGCCGGTCAGGGCATTGGCCCCCACGCCGGGCAGGTGGCCTATGTACATACGGTCAACCATGTTATATAATACATTGATAATTTGGGCGGTAATGGCTGGAATTGCCAGATTAAACAGCAATTTTCCCACACTGCCCGAACCCAGGTCTACTTCTTTTGCTTCTTTTGATGTTCCCATAAATATTACCCAGTCCTTTCTATCTCTAAAAAATGCCATCTAATAAATATATCTCCAAACCAAAAGAAAGTCAATAACGGGTCTTTTACATTAAGGGAAGGACTGGTATAATGTGCCATAGACACCTTGGAGCATGATGCAAGGAGGAACGTAAAGGGAAAGTAAGGGGAAAAAGGAGAGACGTGCATGGTAAAAGCAATATTCTTTGACATTGACGGTACTTTAAGGGAATTTGAAAAAAAGGGGATCAGCATGAGCACAAGACAGGCTCTGGATAAGGCCAGACAGGCTGGTATCCGGCTGTTTATCGCCACCGGCCGGCATTATCTGGAGATCGAGGAGGAAAAACTGCTGGATGACCTTGTGTTTGACGCCTATGTCACCCTAAACGGCCAGTACTGTTATGAGGAAAGCCCGGGCAGACCGGTGCTGTATAAGAATCCCATTGCCCGGGATCAGGTGGAGACAATCCTTGAGGTCATGGAAAAGGAGCCGTTTCCCTGCCTGTTCATGGAAGCCCACCGGTGGTACCTGAATTATGTGGATGAACGGGTGGAACGGGTGCAGCAGAGCATAGGAACCCGTATTCCTCCTCTGGGAGATATAAAGAGGGCTCTTTTCCACGATATTTACCAGGTCATTCCTTACCTGGATGAGCCTGGGGCATTGGAGCTGGTAAAGAAGCTGCCGGGCTGCGAGTACTCTGTATGGCACGATGGGGAGGGAGTGGACCTGACCCCAAAGGGAGGCGGAAAATGTACAGGGATCCGGCAGGTTCTTGCCCATTACGGGATCGATATCAAGGATGCGGCCGCCATTGGGGACGGTAACAATGACGTGTCCATGCTCTCCTATGCGGGGATCGGCATTGCCATGGGCAATGGGACAGCCAAGGCCAGGGCGGCGGCGGACTATGTGACCGGGGATGTGGCCCGGGACGGACTGATGCAGGCCGTGGACTACCTGCTGTCCCGTACCTCCTAGCGCGTGTATGGACCATGTTCTCCGAAACACTTTTACGGAAGCGGTTTCCTCTTATGAAACAGGAGCAAAAGCCCCATGTAGCAGATACTTAAGAATACAATGTGGACCGAGGTTTCAATAAACAGGGGAAGGCGGTCCAGGGATGTCATCACATGGGAGAATGCCAGGTATATGCCGATGGAGATGAGAAGCAGTACAACAGGCTTTATGATCATGTTGGCAGTATCCCACTGAAAGGGCACCTGCCTTTTCACGGCCAGAAAACACATGACAGCAAGGGCCAGCTCGCTGGCCAGCATACCCCACAGATACCCCAGGATCCCAAAACGGGGAATGGCAAAGAGCA
Organism: Clostridium sp. FS41; assembly: GCF_000954015.1. Classification (NCBI taxonomy): domain Bacteria; kingdom Bacillati; phylum Bacillota; class Clostridia; order Eubacteriales; family Clostridiaceae; genus Clostridium; species Clostridium sp. FS41. The sequence goes on along the minus strand of NZ_JYHN01000064.1, from coordinate 133,730 downwards.
CAAAGGCCAGCCGTATGACCATGGCCCACACGTTTTGGAAAAATGTGACCGAGGTCTTTCCCAGCCCGTTCAGGATGCTGCCCATGGTGGTGGCCAGGTACATAAAAGGACACAGCCAGGACAGGATGGTGATGAACGTACCTGCGTTCTGGTCATGGAACACGCTGACGCCCAGCTGGTTGCCGAAGATGGTAAAGATGCCGATGCACAGGATCCCCATATAGCAGCTGTAGCGCAGGGACATGGATATCATGGAGGAGATCCGGGCTTCGTTGCCGTCCGCCTGGGCTTCAGCCACGGTGGGGAGGAGGAGCACGGCCATGGAATTGGTGATGGCTGACGGAAATAGGATAAAGGGCAGGGCCATACTGGTGAGCACACCGTAGATGGACAGGGCCTCGGAGTTGGTGAGGCCGGAGCTCATCAGCCTATTGGGAATCCATATGGCTTCTGCGCTTCCCAGTACATTAAGGATCAGCCGGTTGCCCATAAGGGGCAGTGCCAGAGCCATGAGGGGAGCCGCCGATGCACCAAAGGAGAGAGGGATGACCTTGCGTATGTTCCTCTCTTCTTTGCGTCCCGAGGGAGGAAAAAAGCCCAGGCAGAACAGGGTAAATGCCGCTGAGGCCATTTCCCCGATCAGATGCCCGTACACAGCCAGGCTCACCGTGATCTCACGTCCGGAATCCAGCCAGATACCGGCGATCAGGAACACGGCGCCCATGCGGATGACCTGCTCAGCCACCTGGGAAAATGCAGGCACTCTGGCTTTCTGCATTCCGTAATAATAACCGTTAATGCAGGCGTGGAGGGCTGCAAAGGGAACAGATACGGCCATAACAGGAAGATAAGGCGCGCATCTGGGTTCCAGCAAAAGCTTTTCAGCCAGGAAATGGTTGTTGGTGTAAATGACCCAGGCAAGAATAAAAGACATGCCCATGGCAATCACAAGGCCTGTCTTGAACACGGCCTTGCCCCGGGCCTGGTTGGCGGCCACATACTGGGACAGGGCGGTTTGGATGGAACCTGCACAGACGGCAAAACAGATGCTGAATATGGGATGGACCATATTGTAAATGCCCAGGCCCTCGGCTCCGATGGTCCTGGACATGTAAATACGGTAGAAAAAGCCCAGGATCCTGCATATGAACCCTGTGGAGGTAAGGAGCAGCGTACCTGTTATAAACGCCATTTTCCGTGGGGAAAGGCGTTTGGAAATGGATGAAGATGCGATGATTGACTCCTTCATGGATACTCCGGGAAATGGGAATTATTACAAGTATATTGGATGGAGGAGGATTTTATGACTGGGGAGGGGGATGGGAGGCATGATATAAAGAAAACATAAATGAAATGCTGCATTTGCGTTAAAGAGTTGTTAAAATCAGCCTGTTAAGATTTCTTAACAGGCCATATTTTTGTGCATAAGTTATAAAAAAGTTAAAAAAATACTAAAATTCGCAAAAACTTACCGTATTCCTGAACACCCGAATCCTTTATAATATCTTTATAGTGACCAAGTCAGTCAGAGCTCGCTGCGGTCAGGTCTCTTAATGCCATTCATAATAGAAGGGAGAGTACCATGTCATCTCTGTTTCAAACAATTGACAAGATCAAACCTGTGTATGATAAGACCTATGAGTTTGTTTTGTTCCTGTGCAAAATGCTGCTGACGGTGGATATATTGATTACCTGTATGGCGGTGGCTGGCCGTTATGTGCCCTTTATTCCGGATCCGGCCTGGAGCGAGGAGGTTGTCCTGACCTGTATGGCCTATATGGCAGTGCTTTCAGCCGCCCTGGCGATCCGCAGGAACGCCCATATCCGAATGACAGCCTTTGACATCTATCTGCCAAAGACAGTGGTGAGGGCGCTTGACATCCTGTCCGATGTGGCGGTCCTTGCCCTTGCAGTCATCATGATCACCGTGGGCTGGAAATATGCCAATGGCATTGGCTCCAAGGGGACCTATGTGAGCATGCCCTGGCTTTCACGGTTCTGGATGTATTTTCCGGTTCCCCTTGCCGGGGTGGCGATGGTGATCTTTGAACTGGAAGCGCTGTACAATCACGTAAAAGCAATCTGTATGGGAGAGGAGGAGTGAGTATATGAGCGGAGAAAACGCTGCGATCCTGATTTTGCTGGCCAGTTTTTTTGCCATGATCTTTTTAAGGTTTCCCATTGCGTACGCAGTGGCCCTGTCCTCTGTATTCTGTCTGCTGTATCAGGGGCTTCCCCTGGCCACCATCTGCCAGCAGATGGTAAAGGGCATCAGCACCTTCAGCCTGATGGCCGTGCCTTTCTTCATTGTCATGGGCTGCCTGATGGGCTCCGGAGGAATATCGGAAAAGCTGATTGCACTGGCCAATGCCTGCGTGGGATGGATGCGGGGCGGCATGGCCATGGTCAATATTGTGGCATCCTATTTTTTCGGAGGGATCTCCGGTTCCGCTGCTGCGGACACGGCCTCCATCGGCTCCATTTTGATCCCAATGATGGTGGAACAGGGCTATGATGACGATTTTTCAACCGCGGTAACCATCACCTCCTCCTGTGAAGGCCTGTTGGTCCCGCCAAGCCACAACATGGTGATCTATGCCACCACGGCGGGAGGCATTTCCGTGGGAAGTCTGTTCCTGGCCGGCTATATACCGGGGGCCCTGCTGGCAGTATCGCTGATGGTGGGCTCCTACATCATCTCTGTGAAGCGTAACTATCCGAAGGGCGATAAGTTCAGCATTGCCAACCTGTTAAAGCAGCTTAGCGTATCATTCTGGGCCCTGGCAGCGGTGCTGATCGTGGTTGTGGGCGTTGTGGGCGGTGCATTTACGGCAACGGAGTCAGCGGCCATTGCGGTCATCTACAGCCTGATCGTCAGCGTGTTCATCTACAAAGGCCTTGACTGGAAAGGCGTGTGGAGAGTTATGGGGGAATGTGTGGAGACCCTGTCCATTGTATTGATCCTCATTTCCACTTCCAGCATATTCGGTTACTGCCTGACCCGCCTGCATGTGCCTATAATGGCAGCCAACGCCATCACAGGTCTGACAAACAATCCCGTCATCCTGGCGCTGCTGTTGAACCTGATCCTTCTGGTACTGGGCTGTATCATGGATATGGCGCCCATTATCCTGATCGCCACCCCCATTCTGATGCCCATTGCAACATCCATTGGGATCGACCCCATCCAGTTCGGCATCATGGTGGTGTTAAACTGCGGCATCGGCCTTTTGACTCCTCCGGTGGGAGCGGTGCTTTTTATAGGATCCGCTGTTTCCAAGGTTCCCATAGAGCGGGTAGTCAAGGCGACCCTGCCGTTTTACCTGTGCATGATCATTACGCTTCTGCTGATCACCTTTATTCCTGCCATCAGCCTCTGGCTCCCCCAGGTTTTATCATAAGTCAGGACCGGACGCCCTGGAAGCCCTGAATATCGCGGACTTCCTGGGGCTCCTGGGGAAAACTCTGAAAGATCCCGTGTATAATAAAGGCCGTGAGTACCAGGGTACATACATCGGCAATGGGCTGGGCGGCCTGGATTCCCAGAAGTCCAAGGAAATGGGCGGCCAGCAGCAGGATCGGTATAAGGAAGAGCCCCTGCCGGGAAATGGACAGCAGGGTGGCTCTGAAACCGTATCCAATGGACTGGGACATCATGTTGCTCATGGTGAGAAACCCATTGAACCACATAGTGATCAGCTGAAGCCGCAGGGCCAGGGTGCCGATGGCAATGACCGCCGGGTCATCCCTGCGGAACAGGCTGATGACATGTCCCGAGATAAGAAAGACTCCGGCGCAGATCACGATCAGGATACAGGTGGTAAATTTAACACAGAATATATATGCCTGGCGGACCCGGGCATATTTTTTTGCCCCATAGGAAAAAGCGCATACGGGCTGGAAGCCCTGGCCAAACCCGATCACGGCTGAATTGATGAAATAGACCAGGCGGTTTACAATGGCCATGGCGGCAATGGCAGCGTCCCCAAAGGGATGGGCCGTGGTGTTAAGGACAATGGTGGCAATGCTTGCCATGCCCTGGCGGGTCAGGGAAGGCATCCCGCCGTAGATGATCTTTCCGTACAGGGAAAGGGAAGGGCGGAAATTCCGGAGCCGTATGGGAATGCATCCTTTCCTCCTGTTGCACTGGGCCAGCAGGATGCAGAAGCTTATGAACTGGGAGAGCCCGGTGGCAATGGCAGCGCCTGAGGTCCCCAGGTTCAGGCCGAATATGAACAGGGGGTCCAGGGCAATGTTCAGGATCCCTCCCGCGGTGATGCCGATCATGGCAAATACGGCCAGGCCCTGGAGGCGCAGAAGATTGTTCATGATAAAGGAGCACATCATAAACGGGGTGGCTATAAAGATATAGCGCGCATACTCCACCGCATAGGGCTTGATGGTCTCGGTGGCCCCTAAAAGCATGACGATCTGGTCAATGTGCAGCAGGCACACAAAGCCCAGGCAGGTGCCCAGTATCATGCCCGTAAAAAAGGCTACGGACACAGCTGTCTCACCTTCCTTTGTCCTGCCGGCGCCCAGACAGCGCGCCATGTGGTTGCCGGTGCCCATGCCGATGGTAAAGGACAGAGCCTGGATAATGGCCATGGCTGAAAAGATGATCCCCACTGCTCCCGATGCGCTTGTGCCCAGCTGGCTTACAAAAAATGTGTCCGCCATATTATAAATGGAACTGACCATCATGCTTATGATGGTGGGCACGGCAAGCCTTGGCACCACCTTTCTGATATCCCCGTTTACCAGCATGTCGTACCGTTCATTTTCCCCTTCATTCATCCCCATAGTATCTTCCTTCTTTCTATATCGTTAACTTCCATTATAATGACGAAGGGGCGGAAATGTCAATGCAGTGCATGATTCTAATAGGGCCGGATGCAAAAGGCAGAGCCTGGAGGGCGGGGGATCCCTGTGAACTGAGGGGTGTGGATGACATATAATAAAGTATCAGCCTTCATGTTTGCTTTGGACAAAATACAAGTATTCCTATTGAAATTGTAGGAATACTATGGTATAGTAAGAGGCGTAGATGAAGCTTTTAACTTTAGGACTACAGAAAGGCGGATTTTTAGTATGAAACAGTTGATTTATCTTGATAATGCGGCCACCACCAAGACGAGGCCGGAGGTAGTGGAAGCCATGCTTCCATATTTTACGGAATTTTATGGAAATCCATCATCCGTATATGATTTTTCCACCAACAGCAAAAAAGCAGTCAGCCATGCAAGGGAAACCATTGCTCAGTCATTGGGGGCCAAGACCAATGAAATATATTTCACGGCAGGAGGCAGCGAGTCTGATAACTGGGCTCTGGTTGCAACCGCGGAAGCCTATGCCGGGAAGGGAAAACATATCATTACCAGCAAAATCGAGCACCATGCTATCCTTCACACCTGCCAGTATCTGGAAAAGAGGGGTTACGATGTCACCTATCTGGATGTGGATGAGAACGGCGTGGTCAAGCTGGACGAACTGAAAAAGGCGATCAGGCCGGACACCATCCTGATCTCCGTCATGTTTGCAAACAATGAGATCGGAACCATTGAACCCATAAAGGAGATCGGCGCAATTGCAAAAGAACACGGTATCCTGTTCCACACAGACGCGGTACAGGCCTACGCCCACGTGCCCATCAATGTGGATGATTACAACATCGACATGCTCAGCTCCAGCGGGCATAAGCTGAACGGGCCAAAGGGGATCGGTTTCCTCTATATCCGTACAGGCGTTAAGATCCGTTCCTTTATCCATGGGGGAGCCCAGGAGCGCAAACGCCGTGCAGGCACGGAAAATGTTCCCGGCATTGTGGGCTACGGCAAGGCAGTGGAGATTGCCATGGCCAACATGAAAGAGCGCACACAGAAAGAGACGGAGCTTCGTGATTACCTGATGGAGCGGGTGGTCAGCGAGGTGCCCTTTACCAGGATCAACGGTTCCCGTTCCAGCCGCCTTCCCAACAATGCGAACTTTGCTTTCCAGTTCATTGAAGGGGAATCCCTTCTCATCAAACTGGACATGGCAGGGATCTGCGGTTCCAGCGGCTCCGCCTGTACCTCCGGATCCCTGGACCCATCCCATGTGCTCCTGGCCATCGGGCTGCCCCATGAGATCGCCCATGGTTCCCTGCGTCTGACGCTCAGCGAGGAGAACACCAGGGAAGAGATCGACTACGTGGTAGAGCAGATCAAGGAAGTGGTGGCTTACCTGCGCAGCATGTCACCGTTATACGAAGATTATATGAAGCACAACAAACAGTAAAAGCGGAGCGCCTGTTGTTTGGCGCCCATGACCAGGAGGAATATAGATGTACACCGAGAAAGTAATGGACCATTTTGAGCACCCAAGAAATGTGGGTGAAATAGAGAACCCCAGCGGCCTGGGAACCGTGGGAAATCCCAAATGCGGCGATATCATGAGGATCTATCTGGATATTGACGATAACCAGATCATAAGGGATGTGAAGTTTAAAACCTTTGGCTGCGGCGCGGCCGTGGCTACCAGCAGCATGGCTACCGAACTGGTAAAAGGAAAATCCGTCCAGGAGGCCATGAAAATCACCAACAAAGCTGTCATGGAAGCTCTTGACGGATTGCCCCCGGTTAAGGTACACTGTTCATTGTTAGCAGAGGAAGCCATTCACGCCGCCCTCTGGGATTATGCACAGAAACAGGGTATTACCATTGAAGGGTTGGAAAAACCCAAGGATAATATCGAAGAAGAGGAAGAGGAAGAAGACTATTGAGCAGGAAAGTTGTAGTAGGCATGTCAGGAGGAGTTGACTCCTCCGTGGCTGCCTGGCTGTTAAAGCAGCAGGGTTATGACGTTATCGGCGTCACCATGCAGATATGGCAGGATGAGGATACGGATGTCCAGGAGGCAGAAGGGGGATGCTGCGGCTTAAGCGCCGTGGATGATGCCCGCAGGGTTGCCATGGATCTCGGTATCCCTTATTATGTCATGAATTTCAGGGAAGAGTTCCGGAAAAACGTAATGGACTATTTTGTGGGCGAGTATGTGGAGGGGAAAACACCTAACCCCTGTATTGCCTGCAACCGCTATGTGAAGTGGGAGTCCCTTTTAAGGCGCAGCATGGCGATCGGGGCGGATTATATTGCCACCGGCCATTATGCACAGATCGAGCAGCTGCCAAACGGCAGATATGCCCTCAAAACCTCGGTTACAGTGGAGAAGGACCAGACCTATGCCCTTTACAACCTGACCCAGGATCAGCTGGCCCATACCCTGATGCCTGTGGGCAGCTTTTGTAAGGATGAGATACGCAGGATGGCCCAGGACATCGGACTTCAGGTGGCCCATAAGCCTGACAGCCAGGAGATCTGTTTTATACCGGACCATGATTATGCCAATTTTATTGAAGAGTACACAGGAAAGCAGATGCCAAAGGGCAATTTTGTGGATCTGCAGGGAAATGTCCTGGGCAGGCACGAAGGAATCTCCCATTATACCATTGGCCAGCGCAAGGGCCTGAACCTTTCAATGGGGCGTCCCGTGTTTGTGGTAGAGATACGTCCCGAGACCAATGAGGTGGTGATCGGAGAGGGCAAGGATGTATTTACAAATGTCCTTTGCTGCAGCAAGTTGAACTGGATGGCGGTGGAAGGCCTTCATGGACAGGCGATGGAGGTCATTGCCAAGATCAGATACAGCCACAGGGGCGCGCCCTGCACCATACGGGAGATTGGTCCGGACCTGGTGGAGTGCGTGTTCCACGAGCCGGTACGGGCGGCTACGCCGGGCCAGGCCGTTGTGTTCTACCAGGGGGATTATGTGGCAGGCGGAGGTACTATTGTATGAAAATGAAGGCGTGGGAAAGACAGGGATCAAAGGTTTCTTTTGTGCTGGCAGGAATACTGGCCTGCAGCCTTGGAGCTGCGGGCTGCAGCCAGTATGCCACCAGTGAGGAACTTAAGTCCCAGGCAGAGGTATCCCAGGCAGAGGCGGCCGTGGATGGTCTGGGAGGAAAAGGCGGTTCTGCTTCTGAAGGCCAGAATGGCAAGGATGATCAGCGCCGGGATAACCAGGGCCGGGATGATCAAAGCCAGGGAGACATCCGGATCAGCGCCACTGCGGAAACCACCCGTCTGGAGACAGAGCTGACCACAGCGCCCTTGCCGGTATTTGAGAGTGTGGACGATTCGGTTTATGTAAAGACCTCTGACGGAGGCAGTGTGCGTATCCGGTCATCCTGTGACACGGGAAGCGATTCCAACATAGTCACCTATGCAAGCCATGGGACAAAACTGAAACGCACGGGTAAGAGCAGCGAGTGGACCAGGATCGATTACAACGGTACATCCTGCTATCTCTCATCCGCTTATGTAACCACCGATGTTGTAGAGACAAGTGGGGCAGCCGGGGTGTCCGGGGCATCATGCGCGGACAGCGGGGAGGTTACCCTGAACCCTTCCTGGAAGTATGCTGATTTTTCAAAGATCAACTCCGGTTCTGCCGTGCTTTACCGTTCGGATGCATCCGGCAGGAAAAATATCACGGTCTGCGTCAATGCGGGACACGGCACAAAAGGCGGTTCTTCGGTGAAGACCCTGTGCCATCCGGATGGTACGCCCAAGGTCACCGGGGGCACAACCGGCGCGGGCGCAACCTCGGCCGTGGCTGTTTCAGGCGGGATGACATTTGCGGACGGTACGGCGGAGAGTAAGGTGACCCTTGCCATGGCAAAGATCCTAAAGGATAAACTTCTGGCATCCGGGTATGATGTGCTGATGATAAGGGAAAGTGATGATGTGCAGTTGGATAATATAGCCAGGACAGTGATCGCCAACAATACCAGCGACTGCCATATTGCGCTCCACTGGGATTCCACCACCAACAACAAGGGGGCGTTTTATATGAGTGTGCCCAATGTGGATTCCTACCGGAACATGGAGCCGGTGAGAAGCCACTGGCAGTCCCACAATGCTCTTGGAGAGAGTCTGGTGGCAGGCCTGAAAGGCGTTGGGGTAAAGATATTCTCCAATGGAGCCATGGCCATGGACCTGACCCAGACCTCCTTTTCCACCATACCTTCCGTGGACATAGAGTTGGGTGACAAGGCATCAGACCACTCCCAGGCAACTCTGAATACATTGGCTGACGGCCTTCTGGCAGGGATCAACCAATATTTTGGCCGGTGATTATTAACATTTTCTTACAGTACCCTTCTTGAGATAGACAAAAACTGAAAACTGTTTTACAATGAGCATAACAGTTTGATTTTTGTCAAAACAAGGAGGGACTTTTTATGAAACTTATGAAACGCCTGCTGGCCATCGCCCTTGGAGCCGCCCTGCTGTGCCCCATGACCGCATATGCCGGACAGACAGAGGAAGCTTTGGCGCTGTATAACCAGGTACAGGAGAAGAGCAGATCCATTACGGACATGAATGCCTACTATGATTTTAAGATAAAAGTGGGCGGCACCATGCTGCAGAATGAAGGCCTGTCCCCCATGGACATGCGGCTTGAGATGAACATAAAGATGAACCATCTCACAGACCCCGGCCAGATGCGTTATATGGCTTACAGCCGTATGACGGGACCGGACAATGAGCAGATTACGTTTTCCATGTATTATCTGGACGGATACTGCTACATGGATATGCTGGGTCAGAAAGTCAAGTACCCCATGGCAATGGCCGACATGATGGAGCAGTCCATGGCATCCGCCAATGCCTTTGATGTTTCCACAGACATTATGCGGGACCTGAACCTGTGGGATGAGGGTGAGAATAAGGTGATCGGTTTTACCATTGATGATACTAAGATGAATGAGTACCTTCAGACTGTTTTAAGTTCTACGGGCCTCACCGGCATGATGGATGGAACCGGCATGAACCTTCGCAACATGAGAGGTGAATATGTTGTAAATCCAAACGGTGACATGATCAAGATGCGTCTTAAGATGGATATGGATATGACCATGGAAGGCCAGACCGTTACCGTAAATCTGGACGGAGATGTGGGAATCGCAGATCCGGGCCAGCCTGTGGATGTTCCTGTTCCCAATGTTGCCGAGTATACGGATATGACGGCAGCTGCAGCTGCTAATTAAGGCTTGGCAGCGGTATCTGGCTAAGATTTGACAGCATGGATATAAGACAACAGAATTGAAAGTAAAAAAATTAATGCCAACTACTACACAAAACACAAAATTTAGTGTATAATGCAGTAGTTGGTATTTTCTTGGAGGAGTACCCAAGCGGCTGAAGGGTCTGGCTTCGAACACCAGTAGGTCGGTAGCACCGGCGCGAGGGTTCAAATCCCTCCTCCTCCGTTTCATAGGCTGTCAGCGATATTGCTGGCGGCTTTTTTGTGATGAATGGGTTTGTTAAATGTACCGGCAGCCGGATGGTCTGTATATGGGGAATGAAGAAGCAGGAATATGGAGGGGCCTGTCCCCGCGGGTTAGACGTATAAAGCCATTATAAGAACAGAATATACATGCTATAGTGAGGCGAATTGTTCAAAGACTCTGTTAACATCCAGTTCTCCATATCCCCAAATGTTATTAGGAAATAAAATTTCCGGATCATGTCTCGCTCCCCGTGTTAATAGCCTGCTGATATCATTTCCTGTAATCGAGGTATAGTTCCCACGGGAAACACACCATTCTAAAATGATCGCGATGGCTCCGCCGGCAAAAGCGGCAGCAGCTCCGCTGCCGGAGGCATTACCGTAACGGTTTTGGGGCAAGGCGCAGGGAATCTGATAACCTGGTGCTGCCAGATCCGGTTTTATGTGTCCGTTTCGGGTAAATCCTCTTCCTGACTCTTGGATTATCCGGTTATCAAGCTGATTGTAGGCGGTCACTGTCAGCGGATGGTAGCTGTTGCCTGGAGAAGTGATGGTTGTATCGGGATCCGGCCGTATAAAATATGTGTTATCCGACAGAATCGATTCGGTTGGCAGCCAGGCATGGAAAGTAAATGCCTCATTTTCTAAATTGCGTATTCGGATCGTCCATGTACCGGGAAGCGCGTTATGAAAACGGACAAGGATTAATTGGTCCCCTGTATCCTGCTCAAACATCATATTATTGACCCATAAAATGCAATCATGAAAAATAAACTGAAATCTTCTGCAGTCAAACAGGGAAGGGAAGACCTGCTGTGTGGTTTCACGATTGGGTGCAAAAATCTCCACGGATAATCTTGAATAGGAGGACCATATCTCAAATGAAAATTCATGATCGCCATCTCCAACCAACAGCTCAAAATCATTTTGGAATGGCGCTGTCATTGTGGTATGAAAATAATGTCTTCCCGCTACGCCTTCATTTCCGGCCGATATGGATATTCCTATCCATGGGAGCTGGGAAAGATAATCCAAATAGCTGCTGAGAGCACCGTTTCCGTCATGCCCTCCTTGATTGCTGCCCAATGCAAGGCATATAACAATAGGGCGCCTCAGGGCTTGTGAAACAGTGTATAAATATCTGACTCCAAGCATGATGTCCGATTCCATATAGCAAGTAACATCATTGGGGACACAAAATATATCTTTGATATTTTTCTTTGCTTCCTTTAACTTTACAATGACCAACTCAGATTTTGGTACGACACCGGAAAAGTTAACCGTATCGTTTGGGCTGCCGGCAATGATACTGGCAAGGGATGTACCGTGTCCGGTGGGATCAGATACAGGTACTATAGAATGAGGGTTATCTGAGGATAAAGCATGATTGATCTCCTCGGTCTGATATTCCGTGCCGAAGGTAAATCGTTCCGGCGGCGTACCATTTTGATTGGTCTGGTCCCAAATAGAGATGATTCGGGAAGTACTGTCAGGATTGCGGAATGCAGGATGGGTGTAATCAATTCCGGTGTCAATAATACCGACCAGTACCCCCAGGCCCTGTAAATCCAGATGGGGATTCTCCTGTATGGAGATAATTCCGGAGGCTCCCAGGCTGATAGGAGAAGTAGCTTCAAATAAGCTAGGGAATATGTGATATGGCATTGTGCCGAGAGAACAGATATTATCAGCGGCAGGAAGATGGATCAAGGCATGCCGTTCATTAATATAAGTAATGTTATCGTCGTTTGCATAAATCGGAGCTATTGCATTATTTATTATTAAGTCATAATAATTCTCATCTAATATTTTCATCCAGCGCATTCCTAAGTTTCCAATTTATTTCAATATATGAGAGTGGACCTTGAAATAGTCATTCATGGGCATAAGGTTAAAAATATGTTAAACTTACTTCCACCCTCTTGTGTTATTACATTTAAACCCATATAATAAGCCATAAACAGATCACACAAAAGGAGAAAACCGTTTTTATGGAGGACGCTGATCGTAATGCTGCCCTGAACTATAATTTTACACAGAAATCAGAACAATGAGGCATGTCCTGCGCCCTTTTTGGCGTTGGCCGTGCCATTTTATTTTATGCTTTCCGGCTGAGGAAGGAAACAGAAAGGAACCGATGTGATGAAAACAGAAGAAAGAAAGGTATTTATAATCAATTGCATGTATTTTGCCATCCTGTTGGCGGCCGCTTTTGCTATTTTAAAATACGGCCTGCCCATGGTAACCCCTTTTGTCACGGCATTTGTGATCGCATACCTGTTAAAGGGACCCATTTGCTTTTTGTCAGGCAGGCTTCATCTGAACCAAAAGGTCACGGCCATTCTGCTGGTACTCCTGTTTTACAGCACAGCGGGGCTTTTGATAACCCTGCTCTGTATTAAGATGTTTTCCCAGGGAAAAGCGCTCATAGTAAATCTGCCGGCAATCTATACTAACCGGGCGGAACCGGTACTTGCAGGGATATTCAGCAGCATTGAGCAGTCCATTCTGCGCATGGACCCATCCCTTGTGGGTGCTCTGGAGGAACTGGAGGGACATTTTGTACAGTCGGCAGGCCAGATGGTTTCCGGGCTTTCCATAAGCGCCATGGGGTGGATATCCGGTTTTGCCTCCTCCCTTCCCGGCCTTTTTATCAATCTGCTGCTTATGGTCATAGCCACCTTTTTCACAGCAATGGATTATGACCGGCTCACAAGCTTCTGCCTGCTTCAGATGGGGGAAAAGTCAAGGGGGATCTTTCTGAAGATCCAGGCTTATGTGGTAGGCACGCTGTTTGTATGCATCCGTTCCTATGCCCTTATCATGTCCATAACCTTTGTGGAACTTGCCCTGGGACTTACACTGATCGGCGTGGAGCACTCCCTTCTGATCGCATGTTTGATCGCTGTTTTTGATATCCTTCCTGTGCTGGGAACAGGGGGCATTATGATACCGTGGACGATCATCACAGCCATTACGGGAGATCACAAACTGGCTCTGGGGCTTCTGATCGTTTATCTGGCCATCACGGTCATCCGCAATATCATAGAGCCCAAGATCGTAGGCAGCCAGATCGGCCTTCACCCCGTGGTGACGCTGGTCAGCATGTTTGTGGGGGCGCAGCTTTTTGGGGTGCTTGGACTTTTCGGTTTTCCCATCGGTCTCTCGTTGCTGCGCCATCTCAATGACACAGGCACGGTCAGGCTGTTCAGAACAGCGTAACGGCAGAAAACTATTAGGGGGGCGGGGATGAAACGGACATTAAAGATATATTATACTTCTGATACCCATGGACATGTATTTCCAGTGGATTATCTGGCAGGTGTACCTGAAACATGCGGTATCCTGAACTTGGCCGCACAGATGAAAAAGGATGAAAACACCCTGATCCTGGACGGCGGAGATACGCTTCAGGGCACGCCTTTTTCCCAGTATTATCTGGAACATCCGGATAAAGCGCCATGCCATCCCATGGCTGCGGCGTTTAACGCGGCAGGATACGACTATATCACTCTTGGAAACCATGATTTTAATTTTGGGTACAAGGCCCTGAGGGATTACCTCCAGGCGCTGGATGCACAGTGCCTGTGTGCCAATGTGCAGGATCTGAGGGGAGAATTGGGAATCCTGCCGGAGATCGTGCATACCCTGGAAAACGGGCTTAGGATTGGGATTTCGGGAATTGTAACAGATTATGTAAATGTGTGGGAACAGCCTGAAACATTGGCAGGACTGCGGATTACAGATGCCTTTACCGCAGCATCCCATGCATATGAGCGCCTCCGGCCGCAGTGTGATATCTGTATCTGTATTTACCATGGAGGATTTGAGCGTGATCTGCAGGACGGCAGGATCTTATCCTACACAGGAGAAAATATTGGCTGGAAGCTTTGCGAAGAATTGGGTTATGACCTGGTACTGACCGGTCACCAGCATGCGGCAATAGAAGGAACAGATATAAATAAAACTTATGCGGTCCAATGTCCTGGGGGAGCAGAGCGGTATGTTTTTCTGGAGGTTGAGGAGGAAGACAAAAAGGTGGACATAGGATCCCGGATCCTGCCTGTGGAAAAAGAGCACGAGAGGGAACCCTATGACACGCTGCTGCCCTTTGAATGCATGGTGGAGCAATGGCTGAACCAGCCTGTGGGATGGATGGCGAATGATATATTGCCTGAGGAAAAATTGAAGGCGGCCCTGGGGGGCAGCCGTATGGCTGCCTTGTTTAATCAGGTACAGCTTGCAGTAACCGGTGCGGAATTATCCTGTACCAGTTTGGGAAATACTCCTGTGGGCCTGTACAGCCCTGTGACCATGAAAGGGATATATAGGGCATATCCCTTTGACAACACGCTAGTGGTCCTGGAGGCAGATGAGACAGTGCTCAGGGCCTCCCTGGAGCGGTGCGCAGCCTACTTTACGCTAAAGGATGGAAAACCGGCAATATCGGAAGTGTTCCTGGAACCAAAGCTGGGACATTTTAATTACGATTTTTATGCAGGAATCTCCTATGTCTTTGACATAGGACGTCCTGTGGGACAAAGAGTAACCAAGCTGACCAGGACAGACGGCACTCCTCTGGGAAAGGGAAAATTGCGGCTGTGTACCAGCAATTACCGCGCCACGGGCATAGGGGGATATGAGCTGTTGGGCCGTTGCCCTGTATTGTGGAAAGGCACTGTGCAGGTGCCGGAGCTGATCGCCCGTTATATCCGCTCCAACAGTCCCGTAAAACTGCCGAATAGGGAAAGCTGCCAGGTGATCTGGCAGCCTCAGACGTGATACGGTCTAATATGTAGGTATTCCGGGATCTGAACATATTTGGACAAAGCTGCTCTCTGTACGGGAACGTCCGAGGGGGCAGGCCCCCCGGACTGTTTTAATTCCGTTTCCATGCTGGGTCCTGGCCGGTCAGGATCAGGACTCCATGCCTCTTCCCGGGCATTCCTCCGGGATGGAAGGGGTGGCGTCAGCGGTTCCGGGCAGGTCGATCTCCGGAATGTCACCATCGCCGTAAGTGCTGCTGTTTCTTCCCGGAAGCTCCAAGGGCTCCAAGGGTGTCTGTCCGGCATTCATGGCCATCATCCTTTCGTAAACATGTTTTCTACATAGTTGCGCATTTCCTGTCTGCTCTCAATGGTTCTGGCGCCATTGACGATTTGTTCCTGTTCCGGTTTGGAAAGCCCTGCAAAGCGGTTTAAGGCATCGGAATGCATGGCCAGCTCCATAGTAAACCCAATAGGCAGTTCATCATTATCTATCATGTTCATCACCTCATGGTTAGTATGGAGGATAAGGCGGGAAAATATGCGTTTTTTCAAGTATAAAAAGTGGATGTACAGGGAGTCTGCCGCACATCCACGGGATAGGAAGGAAATTGAATCCTAAAAGGTTCCGGTAACAGAAGCGGGGATGGTAAATTCCACTGCTCCCATATAACCAGGTGCCACATCATATTCATTAAAAGCAATTACAAGTTCACCGTTCTGATTAAAATAGTAACTTTCATCCCCGGTCAGTCCCTTAAAGTCCTCCTCAGGCATCTCGGAATGATAGAAATAGATAATATTCTCGTCCGCGGCCATCTGGGCTTCCATCTGCTGCTTGATCTGATCGCTGACAGCTTCCAGGGCTGCCGGTTTGTTTTTCAGAAGTTCTGCCAGGGTTATGACATTTCCTGTTGTCTTGTCAATGGTAAAGATCTTAACAAACTGAGTGCCGCTGGCCATGGTAAGGGTGGTGTCGATCCGGATGGACAGGTATTTGTCAGTGTCAGTCACCACCTTGTATCGGG
Organism: Clostridium sp. FS41; assembly: GCF_000954015.1. Lineage (NCBI taxonomy): Bacteria > Bacillati > Bacillota > Clostridia > Eubacteriales > Clostridiaceae > Clostridium > Clostridium sp. FS41. The sequence continues at coordinate 117,604 of NZ_JYHN01000064.1, read as the reverse complement.
AATCCACTCCATAATGGCCTTCACCATTGTTTGCGGCCAGTTCTTTTTCGTAGTCGGCAATGAATTCATTGGCATATTCCTCAATGGATTTATTGGCAGGGACCTGGGTTTCTCCACTGTTCTCCAAAGTTACCTGGGGAACCTGGATATCTGCTTCAAAATTGCCCTTTTTATCTTCAAAGGTACGGAAGGTAACTACTTTGGCAATGGATCCGATCACGGGTATCTGCTCCATTGCATTGGCTGTGGTAGGATTTAAGTTAGCCAGCAGGGTAATGGTCAGCATGGCTGCTGCTGCGACCCCGCCTGTATGTTTTGCAAATTTCATAATGATCACGCCTTTCTGTTCTCTTTTTGCCTGGGCAATGCCCGTCTGCATGCGCGTCTTAGCTTCTTTTGGCACAGGAATGTGGTCATATTCCTGCTTTAACATGTCCATCTGTTTTTTTTCATCCTGTTTCATGAGCATTACTCCTTTCTAAAATTTATCTGCAACATCTTTATAATGTTCGGCCTCCAGGTTTAGTCTTAGCTTTTTCAGGGACCTGTACAGCCTGGCTTTTACCGTGTTCAGGTTATCACCCAGGATATCTGCAATGTCCTCCAGCTTCAGGTCCTCAAAATACCTGAGGATAATAATTGTTTTGCTTTTGTGGTCCAGCTGGTTCAGTATGGTCCGCAGTTCCGTTTCCTGATACTGATCCTCCACCGGGATCTCCGGCAGTTCCTCGGTCAGTGTCTCCTTCTTTTTCTTCCGTAACAGATCCAGGGCAGTGTTGACTACGATCCTGTAAATCCATGTGGACAGGTAGTCTTTATTCTTAACCTTGCCGCAGTCCCTGATCGCCCGATAGGCGCTTTCCTGGACTACATCCAAAGCATCGTCTTCATTGCGCATATAGCTATATGCCAGGCGGTAATATTTCTCATAATTGTCCGTGAGAATCCGTTCGGTGTCCGCCGTATTTTTTTGAAAGCCCATGTATTGTATCCTCCTTTCGTATCCTTCTGTGTGTTAGACGTTTGAGGATTCCATAAAGTTGCACTCATTCCTACATTTTATCGTAAGAATTGTGAAATGCAACATCCATTGTGTTTTAAATCAAAAAATGTTATATTGATAATACCTTTAGTGGACAATCGCATACGCTCAAACCGCTGTTTTTTTGAGGCTGGCCGCGTTAACGCCAGTGGGCGCACGTCCGGCGGTAATGACGCGGGATTACTGATCTGTTGTGTGAAAACATGTGTCCCCTTGTCCGCTGAGGGTATGGTTTTATAAAAAGATAAATCGGAAACAAAATGAAAGGTATACGTCAGATGAGGGAAGATTATACAAAGGACATGGAGATAGGGGATGACATCCGCCACGTTCCCCTGGAGCCCGGGAAAAGTCAGGGAACCAGGCAGAACAGGCCTGTGGGTGCTTCACATATGGGAGGAACCAGGCAGGATAACGGCGCTGAGGGGGCGTTAGTTCCGGGCCGTTCCAGGGCAAAAGGAGCCGGACGTTCACGTTCCAGGGAGGAAGCGGCCTTAAGAAAGCGGGCTGGTTCAGGGAACGCGTCCGCAGCGGGAGAGGATCACAGCGCGGGGGGAGGCCACCGCACAGGGGAAAGTCTTCGCACAGGGGAAGGCCACCACGCGGAGAAGGGGCACATAGCACAGATCCGCGCGGATGCAGGCAGCCGCAGTTCCCGTGGAGCAGGCAGCCGCCTGGCCCGAAGCGGCTCACGGGATGAAACCCGAAGCAATTTACAAGGCGAAACCCGAAGCGGCTCACACGGCGAAACCAGAAACAGATCCCAGCGCGAAGGGAAGAATGATTCGCGGGGGAGCGGCAAAAGGCGGGGAGTACCGGTGCTCGCCCTTTTACTTGCATTTGTGCTGGGCATAGGCGCAGGATTTGGCGGAGGTTATTATCTCTGGGGGTGGGAACGGCCCTATACGGTGGACCTGAAAGCGGCGGAAGTGCCTGAATGGGTAAAACAGGATTTTATAAGGAAGAATATATTTTCAAGACCGGATGTCAGCAGGCAGAGGGTTAATAATATCGTGATCCATTATGTGGCAAATCCGGGGTCCACGGCAGAAAACAACAGGAATTATTTTGACAGCCTGGCGGATCAGGATCCACAAAAGGGCGGAACCTCCACCAGCAGCCACTTTGTGGTGGGTCTGGAGGGGGAGGTGATCCAGTGCATCCCCATTACTGAAATTGCTTACGCAAATGCCCCCCGCAATGACGACACCATAGCCATAGAGGTCTGCCATCCTGATGAGACCGGGAAATTCAACGATGCAACCTATGAGTCGGTGGTAAACCTGACCGCAGCTCTGTGCAAGGAACTGAAACTGACATCCAAAGACGTGGTCCGCCATTACGATATCAACGGAAAAGTTTGTCCCAAGTACTTTGTAGATCATGAAGATGCATGGGAGCAGTTTAAAAAGGACGTGGATGCTGCCATGAAAGGCAGCAAATGACGGGCGGTTACAGCAGGTGAAATTCCGGCACCCTTTCATGGTATACCGCATAATGGCGGAAGCCGCATTCTAACAGGATACGGCGGCATTCCTCAAAGGCATTGCCCAGGAATTCCGGAGAGTGGGCATCCGACCCAATGGTGATGATCTCACCGCCAAGTTCCCTGTAGCGCTTTAAAATCCTGCTACAGGGATTGGGCTGTCCCAGACCGTATTTAAAGCCGCCCGTATTGCACTCCAGTCCCTTGCCGTGCCGGATCAGTTCCATGAGAAGGGGTTCGATCCATTGTTCATAGCGCTGGTAGGTATAGCAGGAATTCTGATGAGGGGCGTAACGCACAATATAATCCAGATGACCAAAGGAATCAAAGGTGTCATAAAGGTTGCGCACACGGCTTAAAGATACTTTAAAAAACTGCTCCAGACCATCCTCCTCACCGTAGGTTTCCCAGTAATCGGAATCATAGGGATCCATTCCCATCACAAAATGGCTGGACCCGATAATGAAGTCAAAGCAGGAGCCGTATTCCTTTTCAAGATTGTGAAGATATCGTTTCAGGTGGTTCTGAAGGCCCAGTTCCACCCCTATATTGATACGTATCCTTTCCTTATATTCATTCCTAAGGCTTTGAAGGACAGTGAGATAGGACGGTATATCCAGGTTAAAGTTGGTGTCGCAGAAGCTGGTATCATAGTCATGATGGTCAGTGATGCACATTTCCATCATGCCAAGCCGGATGGCCCGTTCAATCTGCCGGCGCACGGGGGTATCGGAATCACCGGAAAATTCAGTATGCAGATGACAGTCGTAAATCATGGAAGGTTCTCCTTGTAGTTATTACTAAATAGGCATTATTATATGAAATAAAATTTGCCGGAGCGTGTGGACATTTAGTTCCACCCAGGCACGCTCTAGGTTCATTATAGCAGAAAGTTCCCGAAAGAAAAGATTTTATTTTATCAACAAATGAATAAGAGTGCTCCAAGGCGTGGCATAATGGATAGTGGGAAATTCAGGGGACTTTAGGCCCGTACAGGGGCAGGGGATGAAAGAAATTTCCAGAAAAAGCCAGTCCTGCGAAAAAATGAAAAAAGGACTTGCCATTTGCTGAGAAATTGATTACAATGTAATAAGGTTGATTATTATTTAACAATAATATAATTTTTAACAAACTAGGAGGAATTGAATCATGGCAGTAAAAGTAGCAATTAATGGTTTTGGACGTATTGGACGTCTGGCTTTCCGTCAGATGTTCGGAGCAGAAGGTTACGATGTAGTAGCAATCAATGACTTAACCGATCCTAAGATGTTAGCTCATCTCTTAAAGTACGATACAGCACAGGGCGGATATGCCGGCGTCTATGGCCAGGGTCTGCACACTGTAGAGGCTGGAGAGGATTCCATTACTGTTGATGGCAAGAAGATTACCATCTACAAGGAACCAAAGGCTGCTGATCTTCCATGGGGCGAAATCGGTGTTGACGTAGTTCTGGAGTGTACAGGTTTCTACTGCTCTAAGGACAAGGCTCAGGCACACATCGAGGCCGGCGCTAAGAAAGTTGTTATTTCTGCTCCGGCAGGCAATGACCTTCCTACTATCGTATACAGTGTTAACGAGAATGTTCTGACAGCTGATGACAAGATCATCTCTGCAGCTTCCTGTACAACAAACTGCTTAGCTCCTATGGCTAAGGCTCTGAATGATTACGCTCCGATCCAGAGCGGTATCATGTCCACCATCCATGCTTACACAGGCGATCAGATGATCCTGGACGGACCGCACAGAAAGGGCGACTTAAGAAGAGCAAGAGCTGGCGCAGCCAACATCGTTCCTAACTCTACCGGCGCAGCTAAGGCAATCGGTCTGGTTATCCCGGAACTGAACGGCAAGCTGATCGGTTCCGCACAGCGTGTTCCGGTACCGACCGGTTCCACCACTATCCTTACAGCTGTTGTTAAGAAGGCTGGCGTTACCAAGGAAGATATCAATGCCGCAATGAAGGCTGCTGCTTGTGAGTCCTTCGGATACAATGAGGATGCAATTGTTTCCTCTGACGTGATCGGTATGAGATTCGGCTCCCTGTTTGATGCAACTCAGACCATGGTAGCTCAGATCGCTGATGATCTGTATGAGGTTCAGGTTGTTTCATGGTATGACAATGAGAATTCTTACACAAGCCAGATGGTAAGAACCATTAAGTACTTTGCTGAGTTAGGCTAATCTGAATTAAGCATTAAGTAGACTCATGAAGGGTCCGGTCGTTTGGACCGGATCCTTTTTATCCCATTGGATATGGCGAGTAAAAAATCTCATGACACTGAAAGGGGAACATAACCATGTTAAATAAGAAAACTGTGGATGATTTAAAAGATTTAAAGGGCAAGAAAGTACTGGTACGCTGTGATTTCAACGTACCGTTAAAAGAAGGGGTGATCCAGAACTATAACCGTATTGACGGTGCCATCCCAACCATTAAGAAGCTGCTTGACCAGGGCGCTAAGGTGATCCTCTGCTCCCATCTGGGCAAGCCCAAGGGTGAACCTGTGCCGGAGATGAGCCTTGCACCGGTTGCTCCCGCGCTGAGCGAGAGACTGGGCGTAGAAGTGAAATTCGTGGATGATGCCAAGGTTACAGGACCGGAGACACAGAAAGTTGCCGCTGAGTTAAAGGACGGTGAAGTACTTCTGCTGCAGAACACACGTTACAGGATCGAAGAGACAAAATTTAAAGACGGCGATGCCGCTACCGAGGCATATGCTAAGGAACTGGCTGATCTGTGCGATGGTATCTTTGTAAATGACGCGTTTGGTACCGCACACAGGGCTCACTGCTCCAACGTGGGCGTTACAAGATATACCAAGGAGAACGTGGTTGGTTATCTGATGGAAAAGGAGATCAAATTCTTAGGCCAGGCTGTTGAGAATCCGGTCCGCCCCTTTGTTGCGATCCTGGGCGGAGCTAAGGTTTCCGATAAGATCAATGTGATCAATAACCTGCTGGATAAGGTTGACACCCTGATTATTGGCGGCGGCATGGCTTATACCTTTGCCAAGGCACAGGGACAGGAGATCGGCAATTCCTTATGTGAGGAAGATAAGCTGGATTACGCTCTGGAGATGGTTAAAAAGGCGGAGGAGAAGGGGGTTAAGCTGCTGCTTCCCGTTGACCATGTAGAGGGTAAGGAATTTTCCAATGAGACAGAGCATAAGGTAGTGGATGTGATCGATGCCGGCTGGTCTGGCTTTGATATCGGGCCAAAGACAATTGCTCTTTATAAGGATGCGTTAAAGGGCGCAAAGACGGTTGTCTGGAACGGACCCATGGGCGTATTCGAGTTCTCCAACTTTGCTGAGGGAACACTGGAAGTATGCCGCGCAGTGGCAGATCTGGCGGATGCTACCACAGTGATTGGCGGCGGTGATTCCGTGAATGCTGTCAAGAGACTTGGTTTTGCTGACAAGATGACACACATCTCCACAGGAGGAGGCGCTTCCCTGGAATTCTTAGAGGGCAAGGAACTTCCGGGTGTGGCTGCAGCTGACAACAAGGACTGATCGCGTCCGTTCAAAGAGAGGGGATTTGATATGGCAAGAAAGAAAATTATCGCAGGCAACTGGAAGATGAACATGACGCCATCTGAGGCAGTTGCTCTGGTTAACGAGTTAAAACCACTGGTAGCAAATGACGATGTGGACGTAGTATTCTGCGTTCCGGCCATTGACATCATACCGGCCATGGAAGCTGCCAAGGGAAGCAACATCTGTATCGGCGCTGAGAACATGTATTATGAGGAAAAAGGCGCTTACACAGGCGAGATCGCTCCTAACATGCTCACAGATGCCGGAGTTAAATATGTGATCATCGGCCATTCTGAGAGGCGTGAGTATTTTGCCGAGACAGATGAGACCGTGAACAAAAAGGTGCTTAAGGCATTTGAGCATGGGATCACCCCCATTGTCTGCTGTGGTGAGTCACTGACCCAGAGGGAACAGGGGATTACCATTGACTGGATCCGTCAGCAGATCAAGATCGCATTTCTCAATGTGACCGCTGACCAGGCCAAGACGGCTGTGATCGCCTATGAGCCGATCTGGGCCATTGGCACTGGTAAAGTTGCAACCACGGAGCAGGCCGAGGAAGTATGTGCGGCAATCCGTGCATGTATTGGCGAGATTTATGATGAGGCAACAGCAGAGGCCATCCGTATCCAGTACGGCGGCTCCGTATCAGCTTCCTCCGCTCCTGAGCTTTTTACCCAGGCTGACATTGACGGCGGACTGGTTGGCGGCGCATCCCTGAAGCCTGATTTTGGAAAGATCGTCAACTACAATAAGTAATAAATGATATGATTGCCCTGCGGCCGGGTCAGACGGGCTGCAGGGTTTAATTCTTTCCAGGAGAGCTGCTCTTTCCAGGAGAATGAAAGTAGAAGGAGATATGAACTATGAGCAAGAGACCAACAGTATTAATGATACTTGACGGCTACGGCCTTAACAACAACTGTGACCATAATGCGGTGTGTGAGGGAAAGACACCGGTCATGGACCAGCTTATGAGCCAGTGCCCTTTTGTAAAGGGTGAGGCAAGCGGAATGGCAGTGGGACTTCCTGAAGGACAGATGGGAAACTCTGAGGTTGGACATCTCAATATGGGCGCCGGCCGCATTGTTTATCAGGAATTGACAAGGATCACAAAATCCATTCAGGATGGCGACTTTTTCCAGGTCCCGGAATTCCTTGCGGCTGTGGAAAACTGCAAAAAAAATAATTCCGCACTTCATATGTTCGGCCTTGTGTCCGATGGCGGAGTGCACAGCCACAACACGCACATCTACGGCCTTTTGGATCTGGCTAAGAGAAACGGCCTGGAAAAGGTATATGTCCATTGCTTTCTGGACGGACGTGATACGCCTCCGGAGTCAGGCAAGGGATATGTGGCTGCGCTGGAAGCCAAGATGAAGGAGATCGGCGTGGGAGAGGTTGCATCCGTTATGGGGCGCTACTACGCCATGGACCGTGACAAGAGATGGGACCGTGTGGAACTTGCTTACAATGCACTGACAAAGGGGCGGGGAAATACTGCTTCCAGCGCGACTGAAGGCATCCAGGCATCCTATGACGCAGGCAAAGCGGATGAGTTCGTGGTTCCCTTTGTAGTGGAAAAAGACGGAAAGCCAACAGCCGTGATCGGGGATGGGGATTCCGTGATTTTCTACAACTTCCGTCCGGACCGTGCAAGAGAGATCACCCGTGCGTTCTGTGATAATGATTTTGATGGCTTTGCAAGAGACAAAAAACTGGATCTTGTGTTTGTCTGCTTTACTGATTATGATGAGACCATTGAGAATAAGCTGGTTGCATTTAAGAAGGAAGGAATCACCAACACATTCGGTGAGTTCCTGGCCGCTCACGGCAAGACCCAGGTAAGGATTGCCGAGACTGAGAAATACGCCCATGTTACATTCTTCTTTAACGGCGGCGTAGAGGAGCCGAATCCCGGAGAGGACCGCATCCTGGTGCCGTCTCCCAAGGAGGTTGCCACCTACGACCTGAAGCCGGAGATGAGTGCCCTGGGCGTATGCGACAAGCTGGTGGAAGCCATCAAGTCCGGCAAATATGATGTGATCATTATCAACTTTGCAAACCCGGATATGGTTGGACATACCGGTGTGGAGGAAGCTGCCATCAAGGCAATTGAAACCGTGGATGTATGCGTGGGCCGTGCGGTGGAAGCCATTAAGGAAGTGGATGGCGTTATGTTCATCTGCGCTGACCATGGAAATGCAGAGCAGCTGGTGGATTATGAGACAGGCGAGCCATTTACAGCCCACACCACCAACCCGGTGCCTTTTATCCTGGTCAATGCAGATCCTTCTTACAAACTGCGCGAAGGCGGAGCACTGTGTGACATCATCCCTACCCTGATCCAACTTATGGGCATGGAGCAGCCGGGGGAGATGACCGGAACGTCACTCCTGGTAAAATAATCACGAAATTTACTCCTATCTGACATGAAACACAAAGCCAGCCGGAAATAAAGCCGCATCCACCAATTAATTTTGGCCAGCAGCATTATTTCCGGCTGTTTCATTATTATGATCCGTCCTTCACCCATGCAGGCCAGTCCCGCGGCTTTATTCCAATCCCTCAAACCACCACATGCCTTGCCTGCGCAGAAACAGTCTCCTCCATTTCACCTCCATCCCCCTTCTTCTCTTTTTTTGTACATTTTTCCTTATCCGGTATACTTCCGGACAGTTTTATGGCTATCTTGGAGCAAGCAGGTCCGACCATCTCATAGAGCAGTCCGCTGGACAGGATGATGGTGGACAGCATGAGCCCGCTTTCAGCGGGAAGCATTCTCTGGCCGAGAACCGCCAGGCCAATGGATACACCTGCCTGGGGAATCAGGGCCAGGCCAAAGTAGCGGCGGATCTCCGGTGATGCATGGATAACGGCTGCCCCTACGGTGGAACCAGCGTACTTGCCTGCAATGCGCACCAGGAAGTAGATGACGCCAATGGTGCCTGCGGCAGCCAGACTGGGGATGGAAAGCCGCATTCCGGACAGTACAAAGAACATTACCAAAAGGGGCGGTGTAAACTGGTTCAGCTGCTTAAACAGATGCTTGTTGCCGCTGGCATTGATGTAGGCTGTGCCGGATGCCATACAGGCCAAAAGGGGCGAAACATTCATGGATGAGCAGACACCTGCCACGCCCATGATGGTAACGCAGGCCAGGACCAGACTGTGATCCTTGCTGCGGCGTTTGTTGATCATCCGGCTGAGTACGATCCCGGAAACAGCGCCCATGACAAGTGCGGCTATGTTGAGCAGCACGGGAATGACTACCTGGGAAATGGACACGGCTCCGGTACCTGAACTTGCCTGAACAAATGCAGCGCAGACACTGAAGGCCACCAGCGCTACCGCGTCATCCAGTGCTACCACCTGAAGAATGGTGTCAATAAATGGGCCTTTGGCCTTGTACTGACGGATGGTCATAATGGTGGAGGCCGGTGCTGTGGCGCAGCCAATGGCGCCCAGAAGAAGGCTGAAGGACAGGGACAATCCTAAAAGCAGCATGGAAACCGTAATGAACACGCCGGCCATCAGCGACTCAAACAGCGTGAGGATAACCATGTTTTTTCCATTTGCCTTCAGAGCGGAGAGCTTAAAATATCTTCCCACCCCAAACGCGATAAACGCAAGAGCTAAATCCGTGACAAAGTCCATCTGTTCTATATATTGTGAGGGAACCAGATTCAGGCACCAGGGCCCGATGATGACTCCCGCAATAATATAACCGGTAACATTAGGAAGGTGAAGCCTCTTTGTGATACGAGTCAGCAGAAAGCCGGATGCCAGCATGATTGCGATGCTTAATATGATTCCTGCTGCCCCCAGATTTGATAAATACAGTGCCATATGGAACACTCCTTTCTGCGGACAGGGCGTATATTTTTACCCTGTTCCTTTTTTGTTTTGCTTGATTATAGTAGTATTTGGTGATAAAATCAAATGATATTAATTAATTGGTACATAAAAAATATTTATATTTTGGAGGGGGACGGGACTGTGTTTGATGTAAAAGTTAATACGTTGCTGGCGGTGATCGAGACTGGAAGTTATACCAAGGCTGCTCAGAAGCTGAATCTGACACAGCCGGCCGTAAGCCACCAGATACGTATGCTGGAAAATGAGTTCGACATTAAAATATTTTATAGAGACAAAAACAAACTAAAACTGACACCCCAGGGTAAGATCCTGGTCCAGTACGCCCGCAGGGCAGCCGCTGTGTACAGCAATGCGTGGCAGGCTATTGAGGACAGCAAGACTGAGACCAGCCACCTGAATGTGGGCATCACGCCAACCGCAGGCGAGACCATCATTCCCCAGGTACTGGCCACCCTTTGCAATGAGAATCCCGGCATACATATAAATATTGGTGTTAATACCATTCAAAAAATTTATACCCGCTTAAAGGCGTATGAGCTTGATTTTGCAGTGGTGGAAGGCGCAGTGCCGGATGACGCCCTGGTCACCACCACGTTGGACACGGATTACCTGTGTCTGGCTGTATCCCCCATCCACCGGCTGGCCAGGGCCAAGACCGTATCCCTGCGGGAAATCCGCCATGAGAAGCTGATATTAAGGAGCCAGAGTGCAGGCACAAGGCAGCTGTTTGAAAAGCACCTGGGTGCCAGGGATATGAGCCTCTCTGAATTTAATGTTATGATGGAACTGGATAATGTGTCCATGATCAAGGAGCTGGTAAGCATGGATCTGGGGATAACGATCATCGCAAAAAGCGCGTGCCGCGAGGAACTTGCCAGCGGACGGCTGGCGATCATCCCCATTGAGAATTCCACCATGGTGCGCCAGATCGACATGGTTTATCAGAAGGATTTCATCCATCCGGAGCTGATTGACAATATACGGTTGATTTATGAACATCTGAAGGCAAAATAGCCCTTCCATTTTTCTGGGAAATAGGATAGAATGAAAGATAGTGCTTTATATCACAGGCAATGTTAAATGGCACGGGCGGAACAAAACAGGAGTCGGTTGATGTGAGTGAAAAGAGGGGTATGAGGACAAGAAGGCTTCTAAATCGTTTTTTGCCTTACTACGGCAAATATAAAGGGATTTTATTGTTCGATCTATTCTGCGCTGCCCTGACCACATTAGGGGAGCTGGTGTTTCCGCTTATGCTGCGCTATATTACAAATCAGGGAATGCAGGACCTTGCCGCGATCACGGTGGGCGTTGTGGTGAGGATCGGCGGTCTGTATCTGGTGCTTCGGATCATCGATTCCTTTGCAGCCTACTATATGGCTTACACCGGCCATGTGATGGGGGTATACATTGAGACAGACATGCGCCAGGACGCATTTGAGCATCTTCAGCGCTTGTCTGATAGTTATTACAGCAGCACCAAGGTGGGACAGATCATGTCCCGTATTACAAGTGATCTTTTTGATGTGACAGAGTTTGCCCATCACTGTCCCGAGGAGTTTTTTATTGCCGCCCTTAAGACAGTGGTTTCGTTTATCATCCTTTCAGAAATCGATCTGGAACTGACCCTGCTGATCTTTGTGCTGATCCCCGTTATGGTGGTGTCTTGCATCTGGTTTAACATGAAAGTAAAGGAAGCCTTCCGCAGACAGCGCAACCAGATCGGAGAACTCAATGCCCAGATTGAGGACGCTCTTCTTGGAAACAGGGTTGTAAGGGCTTTTGCCAATGAGCCGGTGGAGATTGCCAAGTTTGGAAAAGGCAATCAGGCTTTTATGGATATTAAAAAATATACGTACCGTTATATGGCTGCATTTCAGATCACCACCAGATCCTTTGACGGTCTGATGTATGTGGTGGTTATTGTGGCCGGAGGCATTTTTATGATACAGGGGAAGATAGAGGCCGGAGATCTTGTGGCCTATACGCTGTACGTAACCACGCTTCTCACCACGATCCGAAGGATCATTGAGTTTGCCGAGCAGTTTCAGCGCGGTATGACGGGAATTGAACGTTTTCAGGAGATCATGGATGTTGTGCCTGATATAAGGGACTGCAGGAATGCGAAGATGCTGGAACACGTGAAGGGGAAAATTGTCTTTAACCATGTGAGTTTTTCCTACCCGGGCGATCATGCGCCTGTATTGCAGGATATTGATTTAACAGTAGAGCCGGGGGAGAGGATTGCTCTGGTGGGACCTTCCGGAGGGGGTAAGACCACTCTGTGCAACCTGCTGCCCAGGTTTTATGATGCTGCTTCAGGAAGTATTACCATTGACGGCCAGGATATCAGGGGGGTGACCCTGCGCAGCCTGCGGTCCAACATTGGTGTGGTTCAGCAGGATGTGTATCTGTTTTCAGGTTCTGTCTATGAGAATATCAGCTACGGATGTCCCGGGGCGTCCAGAGAGAAAGTGATTGAGGCAGCCAGGATGGCGGGAGCCCATGAGTTTATCAGCGAGCTCCAGGATGGATATGATACGTATGTGGGAGAGAGGGGCGTGAAGCTGTCCGGCGGACAGAAGCAGCGGATCAGCATTGCCAGAGTGTTCCTAAAGAATCCTGCTATCCTGATCCTGGACGAGGCCACCTCTGCTCTTGACAATGAGAGTGAATTCCTTGTATCCCAATCCCTGGAAAAGCTGGCAAAAGGGCGTACCACATTCACCATCGCCCACCGCCTTACCACCATACAGGGGGCGGACAGGATCCTTGTGCTGTCCGGCAGCAGGATCGTGGAGGAAGGAAACCATGAGGCCCTTCTTCAAAAAAAGGGAATGTATTATCAGCTGTACAACACAGCGAACCGATTAAATCAGGGAATTGCATAAAGGAGATTTTATAGTATGAGTATTGCTATTGTTGCGGACAGCAACAGCGGAGTTACGCAGAATGAAGCAAGGGAGCTGGGAATCCATGTGCTTCCCATGCCTTTTATGATTAATGGGGAAGTGTATTATGAGGGCATTGACCTGACCCATCAGGAGTTTTATAAACGGATGGAGGAGGGGGCGGACATTACCACGTCCCAGCCGTCTCCCAAGGATGTTCTGGAGTTGTGGGACAACCTGTTAAAAGAATATGATGAGATTGTATATATTCCCATGTCCAGCGGGTTAAGCGGTTCCTGCCAGACAGCCATGATGCTGGCTGATGAGTATGACGGCAGGGTGCAGGTGGTGAATAACCAGCGCATTTCCGTGACCCAGAGGCAGTCGGCTCTGGATGCCAGGGATCTGGCGGCAAAAGGTTACAGGGCCGGGGAAATTAAGAATATATTGGAAGAAACCAAATTTAACAGTATTATTTATATTACGGTAGATACGCTGAAGTATCTGCGAAAGGGTGGTAGGATTACCCCTGCCGCCGCGGCTCTTGGAACCCTGTTAAAGATCAAGCCCGTGCTCACCATTGAGGGCGAAAAGCTGGATGCATTTTCCAAGGCCAGGACCATGAAGCAGGCCAGGACTACTATGCTGACGGCCCTTGCCCATGATCTGGAGGAACGGCTGGGGGATAAGAACGCATTCCATACTTACCTGCAGATCGCTCATACATGCAATGAAGATGCGGCGGAAGAGCTGAAGGAAACGGTCAGGGAATTGTATCCGTCAGCCCCTGTATTTGTGGCCCCTCTTTCACTGAGCATTGGCTGCCATATAGGGCCGGGGGCTCTGGCTGTTGCGTGTACCGGAATGTTAAAGGAGCTGGATTAAGTGCCCAAAGTGAAATTTATGGATAAGATCCGTACCTATGGCATGAGCATGAAAGTGCCTCTGGCGATCATTATGATCGCTGCGGCGCTGATCCCACTGTTTCTTCAGGCAGTGGTGATGCTGGGGTCATTTAATCAGGGACAGCTGGATGCAAGGACCATTGAGATCCAGAACCAGTGTGTGATCCTGAGCAACAAGATGACCCGCTCAGGCTATATGACGGCGGAGAAAAAGAACAATACTGCACTGGACAGCCAGATGCAGGCGATTTCCGATGTGTATAATGGAAGGATCGTGATCGTAAACTCCAATTTCCGTGTGATCACAGACACCTTCAACCTTTCAACAGGAAAGTTCTATATTTCGGAAGAAGTCATCAAATGTTTTAAAGGTGAGAACAGCAGCCACTATAATAAGGACATGCAGTACCTGGCACAGACGATTCCCGTGTATGATCCGGCCAATGAGAAGAACATTTACGGGGTTATCGTGGTTACTGCATCAACAGAGAATATCCTTTCCCTCACCGATAAGGTGATGGGTAAATCCAACTTATTCCTTGTGTTTATCTGTCTTGCCATGGGAGTTCTGGCAGTGGTGGCCGTACATATTCTGATGCGGCCCTTTAAGAAGCTTCAGCTGTCCTTTGACCGGGTGGCCCAGGGGGACTTGGATGCGGATATTACGGAGAACACCTACAGGGAGACGACACAGCTGTCCCAGGCTGTCCAGAAATCGCTGAGCAAGCTGAAAGCAGTGGACCAGTCACGGCAGGAATTTGTGTCCAATGTATCACATGAACTGAAAACACCCATTACCTCCATCCGTGTACTGGCGGATTCCTTGATGGGAATGGAGGAGGTGCCGGTGGAGCTGTACCGGGAGTTCATGACAGATATCTCAGATGAGATTGACCGGGAGAATCAGATCATTGAGGATCTGCTCACCCTGGTTAAGATGGATAAATCAGCGGAAAGCCAGATGAACATTGAACAGGTGAATATCAATGGGGAACTGGAATTGATCCTCAAGCGCCTCCGTCCCATTGCAAAGCGGGGAAATGTGGAGCTGGTCCTGGAAAGTATCCGGGAAGTGACAGCAGATGTGGATCGTGTGAAGATATCCCTGGCCATCACCAACCTGGTGGAAAATGCGATCAAATATAACAGGGATTCCGGCAATGTACGGGTTACCCTGGACGCGGATCACAAGTATTTCTATGTAAAGGTGACGGATACTGGGATCGGCATTCCTGAGGATGCCCTGGAGCATATTTTCGAGCGCTTTTTCCGGGTGGATAAAGCGCGTTCCAGGGAAGTAGGAGGCACAGGCCTGGGCCTTGCCATTGCGAAAAACGTGATACAGATGCATCATGGCATCATTGACGTGGAGAGCACGCCGGGAGAGGGGACTACGTTCAGTATGAGGATTCCCCTTACCTATGTGCTGCGGCAGGAGGTGAAGTCATGAGTGGAGCCGGAATAAAGAAAATACTGTTTTTGTCTGTGATATTGTCCGGCCTTCTGGCGGGATGCAGTCAAAAGGAGATGCCAAGACCGACCCCGGAGGAAGGCAAATACCTGATCTATTATCTGAATACAGCCACAACCAAGCTGGTTCCCAGGGAGTATGAGGCAGAGGCAACGGATAAGGAGGCGCTGGTGGATGAACTGATGGAACAATTCCTCCATGTCCCCAAGGAGCTGGACTGCCAGGCCGCGCTCATAGACAAGGTGGCCTATCAGGGCAGCCGTCAGGAGGAACAGGTTCTGTACCTGTATTTTGATGTGAACTATACGGGTATGAAGCCGGAACGGGAGATCCTGTGCCGGGCAGCCCTGACCAGGACGCTGACCCAGATCCCGGGGGTGGATTATATCAATATTTACTGTGGTGACCAGCCCCTTATGGACCGCCAGGGAAACCCTGTGGGTATGCTGGCATCCACTGATTTCATTATGAATACCAGCAATGTGAACGCATATGAGAAGACGGAGCTGACCCTGTATTTTGCAGATGAAACAGGGAATAAGCTGCTGGAGGAAAAGAGGGAAGTGGTGCACAATATCAACACATCCCTGGAACAGCTGGTGGTGGAACAGCTTATAGCAGGACCGGGCCAGGAAGGCCGTCATCCCACCCTGCCCTCTGACTGCAAGATCTTAAGCTTGTCCGTCACTGACAATGTGTGTTATATTAATTTTGATTCCGCATTTCTGAACACCTCATTGCCGGTAAGCGAGTATGTGCCCATTTATTCCATTGTGGATTCATTGTCCGAGATGACCACAGTGACCAAGGTACAGATCATGGTTAACGGCTCCCAGAACGTGATGTTCCGGGATGTGATATCCCTGAACACCCCCTTTGAGAAAAGCCAGGATTATATAGAGGGGGCGCAGTAAAAACATCAGGGTGAGGAAATAAAGTGTTATGGAGTTGGGGATCCAAGAGAGAAAAGGGAAAACAGAAAAAGAAAATCAAAAGAAGGATCAATAGGAAAACAGAATATGAAAAGACCGCTTATTGTATTAGCAGTTGGTTTCGTACTTGGAGAGGTGCTGGCCCTGCAGGATCATGAAGCGGTATTCCGGGCAGCTCTGTGGTGGACTTGTGCCGCTGCGGGGGTGGCGGGAGTGTGGATGTACGGGATTTTAAGAAAAAATCCCTGTGACAATGATCCAGGTAATAATATGCAGGGCAGGAGTGCTGGTAAAAGGGCGCTTCTGCTCTGTTTGGTTTTACTGTTTTTAGGGGGAATAGCTGGATTTGGACGGGGAAAATGGGAGCGGAGCCGCCTTGATCAGGAGGCTGCTGCGGCCGGAGAATTAGCAGGGGTGAGGCTTACCCTTCGCGGACGTATCATATGGATGGAACACGGGGATGGAACGGTTACCATGATGATGGAAGACGTACGGGCGAGAGCGGGAAACAGGGCGGAGGAATTGGACCGGGTGATTGTTTATATGGATGAGGCAGGGCTGGGGATTTCCAAAGAGGACTCCGGAATACAGGCGTCATCGGGAACGCAGCCGGAACTGGAAACGCAGCCGGAACTGGAAACGCAGCCGGAACTGGAAACGCAGCCGCTTCCCGGCATGACAGTGGAACTTAAGGGAAAGCTGGATGTTATGGAGAAGCCCAGGAATCCAGGGGAATTTGATTTTCAATCCTATTACCGCTCCAAAGGAACTGTGTGCAGAATGTTTGGAGAAAAGCTGGAAGTAATAGAGACGGATTTTGTGCCTTACCAGGTATTTCTTTTGAAGTTTAAGACTAGATGTGCCAATATTTTGGATACGATCTGCACTCCCGAGGACAGTGCCATATTTAAAGCTGTTCTGCTGGGGGATACATCGGGGATGGAGCCGGAGGTCAGGACCATGTATCAGCGCCATGGCATCTCTCACCTGCTGGCGGTCAGCGGCCAGCATCTTGCAATTATTGGGGGCGGGATCTATCTTCTGATACGGAGGATTGGCCTGGGGTTTGGAAAGGCCGGAGCCCTATCCGCTGTCCTGGTCATAAGTTATGGTATATTGACAGGAAGTTCAGGCTCTGCTGTAAGGGCTGTTATTATGATCCTGTGTCTGTGGCTGGCCGCAAAGGAAGGGAGAAGCTATGACACCCTGTCCGCACTGGGACTTGCAGCATTGCTGCTGCTTTGGAAATCACCTTATCTCCTGTACCAAAGCGGATTCCAACTGTCTTTTGGCGCGGTGCTGTCCATTGGCGGCCTTGGAAATTGTCTAAAAACAGGATTTGATGTAAAACAGGGATATGAGAATACGATACTGATCAGTCTGTGTGTACAGATCGTACTTACGCCTGTGGTATTATATCACTATTATCAGCATCCGCTATATGGTATTTTTCTGAATCTTTTGGTGATACCTCTCATTGCGGTGCTTATGTATTCCGGCCTGTTGGGAATTATGCTGGGGAGTGTCTGGCTGACTGGGGGGATGGCGGCAGTGGGAGCAGGCCATTATGTGCTCAGCCTGTATGAATGGTTATGCAGGCAGGCGGAACAACTTCCGGGATATTGCCTGGTAATGGGGAGGCCCTCCTGGGGCCAGCTTGGGCTTTACAGTACAGGCATGGCGGTGGGTTTACATGTGCTAATCGTATGGAAACAGCGGAACATGAGGGCCATGCGGCAAAAAAAGGGAGAAAAGTATCCAAAAGAGAGGGGGGAGCAGCAAAAAGGGAGAGTAGAGCAGCAAAGGGCCATATGGTCAAAAGAAAAACGAGTTAAAGATGAGCATATTTTTGTGAACAGGATATGGTCAGCGCCCTGGTTCTTTCTGGTTATGTCTGGCGGTCTGTATGGGCTGTGTTTTTTTCTTTTATTTCCACGTCATGTGAAGGGGCTGGAAGTGACTGTGATGGATGTGGGACAGGGGGATGGGATACTGATGCGAACTGGAAATTACACAGTTCTCATAGACGGAGGAAGCAGCAGTGATAAAAGTCTGGGGAACAGGACCATGGAACCCTGTCTGAAAAGCATGGGGGTTACAATGATTGATTTTGCAGTGGTAAGCCATGGGGATAATGACCATATAAGCGGGATTTTATACCTATTGGAGGAATCCCGGGATATCAAGGTGAGAAATCTGATCCTGCCGTCCCCGGGAAAGGGACAGGAGGTGTATGAACGGCTGGAGCAGGCAGCTGAGTTGGGAGGAGGAAGAGTCCATTATATGGGGCCGGGAGAACAGATACAGGCCGGGAATCTGAGGATGACCTGCCTGTATGCAGGAGGGAAGTATGTAAAGGCGGATGACCGCAACGCCCATTCATTGGTTGTCTGCGCTGACTATGGGGATTTCCACATGTTGTTTACCGGGGATATGGGAACGGAGCAGGAGCGAGGGCTTTTGGAGGCGGCACGAGTGGGCGGAAGCCTGCAGCAGGAACATTTAAGTCATGTTCAGGTGCTGAAAACCGCCCACCATGGTTCCGGCACATCCACGGGAGAGGAGTTTTTAGAGTATCTCAGCCCGGGGCTTGCTGTTATCTCATATGGCAGGGGTAATTCCTATGGACATCCTTCAAAGGAAGTGATTGACCGCATGAAAAACCGCCGTATTCCTGTTATGGAAACAGGAATCGGCGGCGCGGTCATATTATGGACAGATGGAAAAGAACTGATTTGCAGTTATTTTCCATAGCAGCAGGCCGCGGCATTACCTGGTGCGTCCAATCAGCTCTAGCAGAGCGTTGCATCCGGCGGTGATGTCCTGCCATGTGGTTTCAAAGTCACCTGTGTACCAAGGATCAGCCACATCCCTGTCATTTCCGGTAAATCCCATAAGTTTATAAATCTTGTGGTCCGGGTCCCCGCCGGTGATGCGGTTCATATTGCGGATATTCCAGTCATCCATGCCTATAAGATAGTCGTAAGTTTCATAATCCTGGCGTGTCATCTGCTTGGCGTGATGGCCCTGGCAGCTGATACCGGCCTGTCGGAGTTTCTCACGGGTACCATGATGGACTCCGTTGCCAATCTCCTCAGTGGATGTGGCTGCGGAGTCAAGATAGAACATATCCTCCAGTCCTTTCTTGCGGACCAGGTCTTTGAAATAGTACAGAGCCATGGGGCTTCTGCAGATGTTGCCGTGGCAGACGAAAAGTATCTTAATGTTATTATTAAATTGCTTAGCCATATACTATATCTCCGTTACTTTTTGATAGCTAAAGTCTACTATAAGTTCATACTTTGAACAAGTATTTCTTTTTTATTCTTCTATTTACAGCCTGTTTCCCATCTTGTATAATTGGTACAGGCAGTTCCTACTGCTGGGTGACTTCCATCTCCGAAAGGGGGTGGTATAACATGAGTACATATGAGACACTTTCTTTGATGATTGCGTTTGGGGTACTTATCGTTATGATTATAGGTACAAAAAAATAGTCACCCGCCTACCAGAGCAAATGTGACTATTTTTTAGTTATTATACTTTGGAAGCCACTCACTGGAGTGAACTGCCTTTTTTGTACCTTAATTATAAGCCGATTTCAGCTCATCTGTCAATCATGATTTTTTAGTTCTTCTATTGCATTTTCTTTTCATATACATTCAACCCTATTGGAACGCCTCGGAGCATATTGCCGTGGCAAACGAAAAGGATATTGATAATGCCTTTGTTTTGGTTAGTCATTCTTGTATCTCCATTTAAATTTGATAGGTAAAGTTTACTATAAAATCAAAGAATGGACAAGGGCGAGATTTTTCTTAAAACACCCTTTACATCCGGTTTATCATTTAATATACTTTATGTAGGCAGTTCCTACTGCTGGGTGACCTCCATCTCCGAAAGGGGGTGGTATAGCATGAGTACATATGAGACACTTTCTTTAATGATTGCGTTTGGAGTACTTGTTGTTATGATTATAGGTACAAAAAAATAGTCACCCGCCTACCAAGCCTAGTGACTATTTTTAATTAGATTATAAACTTGGAAGCCACTCACTGGAGTGAACTGCCTTTTTTGTACCTTTATTATAGGCCATTTTCGGTTCGCCTGTCAATCATAATTTTTCAGTGTTTCTCTTGCATTTTTCCTTGCATATATTCAACTATTCAATCTTATTGGAAAGCCTCGGAGTATATTGCCGTGGCAAACGAAAAGGATATTGATGGTGCCTTTGTTTTGGTTAGTCATTCTTATATCTCCATCTAAATTTAATAGGTAAAGTTTACTATAAAATCAAAGAATGGACAAGGGAGAGATTTTTCTTAAAACACCTTTTACATCCGGTTTACCATTTTATATACTTTATATAGGCAGTTCCTACTGCCGGGTGGCTTCCATCTCCGAAAGGGGGTGGTATAACATGAGCACATATGAGACACTTTTGCTAATGATTGCGTTTGGATCCCTCCCGTCCCCTAACCCTGTTACATACTGGCAGATTCCATGCCCTGCAGTGTCCTGCCACTTTCCGTGCGGCCAGTCCTTAAGCTTTGTTTCCGGGTGCTTAGTGACAAAATTACCCGTCCATGTTATACTTAATACAGAATATGGAAGGACGACCCGCATATGCAGACATTGAACCAGGACATAAAGGATCATAGTTTTAAACCGGTGTATCTTTTGTTCGGCGAAGAAGCATTTTTAAAAAAGAGTTTTAAAAACCGTTTAAAGGATGCCATCACGGACGGGGATACCATGAATTATAACTATTATGAGGGAAAGGGCATGAATGTGAATGAGATCATCAGCCTTTCCGATACCATGCCGTTTTTTGCAGAAAAGCGTCTGATCCTCATGGAGGACAGCGGATTCTTCAAAGGCGGGCAGGGAGCTGAGGATATGACTCAGTATATGGAGCGGATCCCTGAAAGCACATGTCTCATTTTTGTGGAATCAGAAGTAGATAAGCGGAGCAAACTATATAAGGCAGTGAAAAAGCACGGCTATGCCGCTGAACTATCCCATCAGGATGCAGGACAGCTGGCAAGATGGGCAGCCGGTATTTTGTCTAAGAACGGAAAAAAGATCACTGGTCGGACCATGGAATTTTTCCTCAGTAAGACAGGGGATGACATGGAGAACATAAGTTCAGAACTGGAAAAGCTGATCAGCTATACGCTGGGCAGGGATGTGATCACGGATGAGGATGTGGAGATCATCTGCACAACCCAGGTGACTAACAAGATATTTGATATGATCACAGCCATAGCGGGCAGGCAGACCAGGAAGGCCATGGATCTGTACGAGGATCTGTTGACCCTGAAGGAGCCGCCTATGCGCATACTTTTTCTTATTGCAAGGCAGTTTAATCAGATCCTGCAGGTGAAGGAACTGATGGGGAAGGGTTTGGAGAAGGGCGCCATAGCGTCAAAGCTTAAACTGCAGCCCTTTGTGGCCGGGAAGATCATGATGCAGGCCAAGACATTTTCACGGGAACAGATCTTATCCTATGTGAACCTCTGCGTGGACGCGGAGGAAGGGGTAAAGACAGGTAAGCTTCAGGACAGGCTTGCCGTGGAGCTTTTAATAACAAATCAATATTAATATAAAAAGGAATGAAGGCGATGGATGTGATGGAATCAATTGAGTTGGAGGACATTAAGAATCAGGTAAAGCAGGTGCTGGGGGAACTTCTTGAGGTGGCTCGCTTAAAGCCAGGACAGATTCTGGTGGTGGGATGCTCATCCAGTGAGATAGACAGCTTTAAAATTGGCTCCCACTCTAACGGTGATATTGGAATGGCTGTTTTTTCAGCGTTGAATGAGGAACTTAAGCCCCTTGGAATATTCCTGGCAGCCCAGTGCTGTGAACACCTCAACCGTGCACTGATCCTGGAGGAGGAAGCAGCGGAGCACTACGGATATGAAACGGTGAACGTGGTGCCCCAGCTGAAGGCAGGCGGCTCCTTTGCGACAGCAGCATACGCGGTATTGGAGCATCCCGTGGCAGTGGAGCATATTAAGGCACATGCGGGGATTGATATAGGAGACACTCTTATTGGGATGCATTTGAGGGATGTGGCCGTGCCTGTGCGCATCCAGACAAAGGAGATCGGCAGTGCCCATGTAGTGTGTGCCAGGACCAGGCCTAAGTTTATTGGCGGTGTCAGGGCGCATTATGATGAGGAACATATGTAGCACCAACTAATAAAGCAGGAGGAGGTACTGTTTATGAACAGAGCAATTACGATCAGCCGCCAATATGGCAGCGGGGGACGTGAGCTGGGGGAAAAGCTGGCAATGAAGCTGGGGATTCCCTTCTATGACAAGGAATTGATCGCCATGATCGCCAAAGAGGGCAACATTGAACCATCTATATTGGAGGCAAATGATGAGGTGGAGCCGGATTTGGACAATTATTCCACCCGCCTTATTGAGCCGGAATACCAGATCGCCATGACCCAGCGCATTTATGCGGTACAGGAAACAGTCATTAAATCACTGGCGGAAAAGGGCTCCTGTGTAATCGTTGGACGCTGCGCTGACGCCATACTGCCACATGCTGTGAACATTTTCGTGTTTGCAGATATGGAGAGCAGGATCAAGAGGATCATGTCACTGAACCCGGAACTTTCCAGAGATGAGGCCAGAGGCGGAATCAATATTGTGGACAGAAGGCGTAAGGCTTACCACGAGTATTATTCCCCCATTGAATGGGGAAAGATGGAGGCATATGATATCTGCCTTAACAGCGGGCTGATCGGAGTGGACGGATGCCTGGATGCAGCTCTGGCATACATAAATCATGTTAAATAAAATGTTTAAGAATCCCGGATCATCTGCGATCCGGGATTCTTTTGCACATATGAAGTTCTGTTATGGCAGAGAATATCATCCAATGCCATAATGGCGGCCACCGGAGGTTTGCGTAGGTTCCGGAACCGTTCCGCCGAATCCGCCGGCTGCATTTCTGGTCAGACCCAGCGTGGCGAGAAAACGATACAGGAAACTTTCAAAATGGGAAGGCCGTACGACTGTCAGCTCTTTTGGCATATTGTTATCACCGACCTGATAGATCCGGATTCCGCTCTTCTGATAGCGCAGGAGTATATGAGCCAGATCATTTTGTATCTTATTGGCTCGGACATAGATGGAGCCGATACCGTGGGATGCCAGAAAATCAGCCGAGGGCGCATCCTGGGGGAAGACACACCAGCGGTTATCGTATCTGCCCGGCTGACGGGCAGGACCCTTCATCCTGGCTGCGTCCAGAAGAAACACGGGAGGAGCATCCTCACGGATACGCAGACCGCGGAGGTAATCCGCGCCTTGGTATAGGGCTTTTGCCACCGGTGTTACATCCACGGCCATGGTCCCTTCGCCTGCGCCGTAAACGCCGTTATAGAGCGGCACGGGACGGTAACCCATCCGTGCCAGGGCAAGCCCTTCCAGTACGCTTCTTTTTCCCGGCAGATCCACAAACAGAGCAGTTCTGCCGTCCGAATAGGGGGCCCATTTAACACCGGGGATGGTCAGTTCCTGGGGACTTCCATGCATAGCCTGGGAGAACAGCACCGGTTTGGCCCATTGGGTCCACAGGGCATTGTCCGGCGCCCAGATCCGGTATGTACTGTAATTGTCATTCATTGGTTCGATCCTCCTTTTCCACCAGAAGGGGAATGTCCTTTGCCCTGGCGTCAATGCGGGGATAGGAGCTGATGCGCCCATAGAAACCCGCTGCTTTTCCATCCACTGTAAACACTCCCACACAGAGATGGAAACTTTCTCCATCCTCTCCTGCAACCGGTTTGCTTTGAAACCGCTTTTGCATGACCCAGTCTTTGGGGTGCCGGCGCACATCCCTTTGGATCTGCCGGTATTCTTTTGGCGTCAATGCCTCCCGGATGGAGATACCTTCCCCCACACGGCCCAGAGCCGGCTTATAGATCCAGTCGTCCCCCGGGTCCCCGGACCCGGGAATGCGGATTTCAGGAGCACGGGTTTCAGGAAGCAACGACTTCCAGGCGGGCAGCTTAATCCCCAGTTCATCCCATATAAGAGGCAGCCGCTTGGACTGGGCAAAAATAGCGATGGGATGATTGCAGGACGGTGTCTGAGTACGGTAATAACCGCTCCAGTCCGTCCCTCTGGAAAGATTGGGAAGCCATTCCAGCGGATAAAAGCGTACTATCCCGCCCACAGGTCCTTCCTTACCCTGAATCAGACTCATGGCACGATCCTCCTTCCAGACCAGATGGTCGGGAGCGGCATATAGGGAGCGGTATCCATTTTGTTCAAAATAATCTCCTAAAAACTGCATGACCTGACGGTCATCCGCGTAGGAGGTGGCATGGACAAAGGCAATCCTTGCTCCTGGCTGGGTCCTTTTTTGAAATGCCTCCAGCAGACTGTGGGCCACATGACCGCGGGGTTCATGTCGGGGAAAATACTGCTGTGCGATCCGCGGAAGCACAGACGCTTCCGCTAATCCTCCAGGAACATCGCTGTTGACTTCTGACACCGACCAGCCCTCAGTGGTGGGATGAAAGTCAAAACGCATCAGCCGTATATGTTTTTCCCGGGAATAGTTGTCTATTTTGGGAATAGCCTTTTTTATTTTTGAGGGAAATCCCAGTTTTTTCACTAAATCGGTCCGGCCAGCCATGGCCTGCTCCATCGCCATGGTCTCTGCGGACAGCTGTTCCGCCCAATGTTCCAGCCGGCCGGCCGTCTGCTTGTCAAATAGGACCACATGTTCGGCTACTGTGTTGTGGTCTTCCACCTGAGGATCCCATTTGTATGCCCGGAAAATTGCCTCGTAGCGGTAATCCGAATACTGCTCCGAAGGGATACGGGCCAACACCGCTCCGCGCACAGGAATGCCCGCCCCGTTCACAGGAATGCCCGCCCCGCGCACAGGAACACCCGCCCCGCTCACAGGAACACCCGGCCGGATACACGTTCAGATATCCGGTGAAAAAATAAAAGCACAATTGATGCATAAGACAGGTAAACACATCCCAATAGAATGGACGGAAGCAGATCCACCCGCGGGCCGTCATCCACAAGGGAATGGGAAGGCTGTATGTAAAACCATTCTGCCAGAAGAAAAAACAGCATGAGGGGGAGGACCGGCCATCCAATGGTGAATTCCAGGAGCGTAGCTTGGACGGAGGTCCAGTCTCCTCCGGACGCATAGGCCAGTATCATGCTGCTGGCGGTCAGATACGCCCCGAAACGGATGCCGCTTCCCACATCACGGTCCACGCTGACACGCTCAGATATACGGACTGAGACATTAATCAGCAGTGCCAGTCCAAGCCAGGCTACTAACCCCAGACCTGCAGCAAACAGAACAACCCACCAGCAGGGGCCATCACCTGTGTTGGCTCCCGCATAGATAAGGGTTATGCCCACAAATCCTCCGGCTGCCGGGAAGACCGCCGCCTTGTTATCCAGGTAGACCGCATCAAAGGGCCAGGACAGATCCAGGCACTCCAGCATATAAACTCCGCCTCTGAGCCACGCATACCCCATTACAATATAAAACACAACCCAAATTCCAACCACATCATAGGAGGCCATGGTAAGAAGAACAAAGAGAATGATCACAAAGGAGATTGGGGGCAGACAGCCCAAAATCCAGCGTCCCGTCTTCCCGCGTTCAGGCGGCCAGGACTCCACCAGAGGTATATACCACTTATATAAAAACCTGCACATAACGTATACACAGCCAAAAAACAAAAATACCTCTGTTTCATACCAATAGGATGCGGCTGCGGCAATCCCAAAGACCAGTATATCCATAACAGAACCTCCTGATAAATGTGATGCAATAATAGCCCATGTCTATAGAAATAACTGTAATAATATTACACTAGATTGCTGCGGACTGCAATAAGATGTGGATATAATTAACAAAGCAATATTTTTTAATAAAATATACTCCATGTATTGACACGAGTCAACACTTGGGCTATACTGTGCTTATAATAAACGGAACAAAAGCATGGGATGGGAGAATAGGATGGCATCAAGAAAAGACGTGGCAAGAGAGGCCGGAGTATCGGCGGCAAGCGTCTCTTATTATATTAATAACAATGGGTATGTCAGTGCGGAGGCCAGAAAGCGCATCCAGGAGGCTATAGAAAAGCTGAATTACAGTCCGAACCAGATTGCACGAAGCTTAAAGATCAAAGACAGCAAGCAGTTTGTGTTTCTGTGTAATGAGATACGAAATCCTTTCTATGCACAGCTGGTTTATCGCGCAACCAATGCTGCCTATGAAAAGGGATATTTTATCTTATTCAGCAATGTAATTGATGATGATGAGTATTTAAAACGGATCTGCAGTTATCAGATCAGCGGTCTGTTTGCATCCAACAATAAAATTAAGAAAGAGAATCTGGAGGCAATTGTAAAGCAGGGGATTCCGGTTGTGGTTTTGCGTGATGTGGCGTGGAGTGATCTGGACCAGCGTATTATGCAGATTAAGATTGATTACAGCAATATTTTTCATGAAATTGCAGTCCATTTGGAAAAGGGCGGCTATAGGAATGTCCACTACATATCAGGTGCAAAATCAGGAAAACCTGATGAGGTGGATGAAAAGACCAGAAACTACCGGAATGCGGTGGGCAGGGAGCGAAGCGGAGACATAACCTATAATATTACAGACACGAAAGAAGCGTTCCAGTTCGTGGCAGATACCTATTCCAAGGAGGATTGCCCTGACGCCTTTGTGTGTTCCAATGACGCGGTTGCCATTGGTGTTGTGAAAGGCGTTACACAGCTGGGGCTTCGCATCCCGGAGGATGTGGGAGTGGTTGGATTTGATAATACATTTCAATCACGCTTTTGTGTCCCTGGATTGACATCCGCGGAGATTTCCGCAGAGAAGATTGGTGATATAGCCATATCCATGTTAATCGAAAAGTCAAAAGGACAGAAAGTTGAGGATTATCAGATCGTCCCGAAGCTGATTATTCGGGAGTCCAGCAGCAGGAATGATTTATGAGGGAAATGCCGGGAAAGAAAGGAGGGGATTTGATGTGTGCTGCTCTATGGACAGAGATGGGAACATCTGTGGCAGTGAAATAAAAAAGAGCAGCATTGTGCCCGGTATTGACTCGTGTCAACAAAACATGGGGTTATAGATAGAGCAAAAATAAAAATGAAAAACTTTTTTAATTACTTATGTATAGGAGGGAATCATGATAAGACGTATTTTGAAGAAAACGGCAGCAGTTGCAGTGGTATCAATGATGGTTTGTTCCATGTTTACAGGATGCGGCAAAAATGGGGAGACAAAAGATACGGGGGTGAAAACCGTTCGGGCAGGAGCGATGCCTTACTATTTGAGCGTGCCGTTACAGGTTATCAAGGATGAGAAGCTGGATCAGAAATACGGGTATCAGCTTGAAATTATCGACTTCCCGTCAGGGGGACCCATGGCGGAGGCGTTGGGCGCAGGAGAGTGGGACATTGGCCCCATTGGTGCAGGAGGAATGATCGCAATTCCCAATTACAACGCCAAGCTGATCGCTGATGTGGAGTATGAGATGGATGGAGCCTGGATATTTGCACGTCCGGACAGCGAGATCGCAAAGGCAGGAAAGAACCTGACCGACTATCCGGAGTTGATAGGGAGTGCGGATTCCATAGGCGGTGCTACCATACTGGGAACCGTGGGAAATATATCACATTACATGGCCATTGATTATGTATCTAAATACGGCTTGAGCATAGATGATGTAAATTTCCTAAATATGGAAACCAGTAATGTCTATACTGCCTTTGTTTCCGGACAGGGAGATCTGGCATGTATGGGATCACCCTCTGCAGGGCTGAAGCTTATGGAGGAAGGATATGTTCTGGTTGGCGGATTAAGGCAGCAGGGGAATCCGCAGCAGGATTCCATACTGGTAAGCGAGGATTTCTATAAAGACAATTACGATACCTGTGTGAATTTTATGGCATCCTGGCTGGAAGCAGCAGCCAAGTTAAACTCGGATCAGGAGTATGAGGAGACAATGGTTACAAAGTTTTATACAGAGCATGGGCGCAGTGATTTCTCTGAAAAGGATGTCAAGGATGAGTGCGGATGGAATACATACATGGATGCATCCAATATCAAGGACAAAGAAACCGGCGCATGGATGCAGGGACTGATCCAGTGTTATGTTGAGGCAGGGGCAATGGAAGAAAATGTACTGGACGCCCTGAAGCAGAACACGACCGCAGATGTTGTTGAGGATGCATTAAAAAAGCTGGAGAAGTAGGATGAGAGAGAAAAATACTAAATGGAAATATTATGTAATATCGGGTGTGTCCATTCTCGTCTTTTTGCTGGTATGGTATCTGATTTCAGATGTTTTTCATGTATTCCGCCACAATATGCTGCCAGGGCCGGGCAAAATCGTCCAGTCATTTTTTGTAAAGCTGACCTCTAAGGTTCCGGATGGCAATACCCTTTTGGGGCATATAAAGGCCAGCCTGATCGTAGTGGTGATCGGCTACCTGATCGGGGTGGCGGCCGGACTGCCCACAGGGATTTTTATGGCATGGTATAAGCCGGTGGACTATGTGGTCAGGCCCATCTTTGATTTTTTAAGGACCATCCCCGGGGTTGCGTGGATCCCTGTGGTTACGGTCTGGCTGGGGATTGGATTAAAGGCAAAGGCGGCAATTATATTTGTCAATGTGTTTGTGGGAACTGTGGTCAATGTTTACTCTGGAATCAAGCAGACAAACGAAGTCCATATATGGGTGGCCCAGATCTTTGGAGCGGGAAAAAGTGAAATTCTGTGGAAGGTTGCCATACCATCTGCACTGCCCTATATTTTTACCGGATTGAAAGTTTCCCTGAGCATGGCATGGCTGGGAATTGTGGCAGCTGAGCTTCTGGCATCCCAGAGCGGACTTGGTTATATGATCCAAGTGGCGAGAAGCCTGGGCAGACCTGACCTTGTAATTGTGGGAATGCTGACCATCGGCCTGATCGGTGCGCTTCTCACAGTTGCTTTGGAGCTGTTGGAAAAGATATTGGTTAAAGGTAAAAAGCGATGAAGAATAGAGAAAGTGTTCAAAAATTAGTCTGGGGCACAGGAAGCCTGGCCGCCTTGTTTGGTCTGTGGTATGTCCTATCATGTACAGCGTCCTTTGGCAGGCTGATGCCAAGCCCTGTGGAAGTGATACAGTTCATCGGTCAGGGCCTGGTGACTCCCATTGGGAGGCAGGCATTGGGACAGCATATCCTTTGGAGCCTGTCAAGGGTTATGGTAGGATATGTGGCAGCGGCTGTCTGCGGAATCCTGCTTGGTTTCTGTGCCTCCTGGTTTAAAGTGGGGGAGGCTGTTATCAAGCCGTTCTACCTCTTACTGCGCTCCATTCCTTCGATTGCATGGATTCCCCTGGCGATCCTTTGGCTGGGGATCGGGGAGAGATCCAAGTACTTTATTATTTTTATCACAGCAGTAATGATCATTATGACAAACGTCATGGATGGCGTAAAAGCTGTAGACCCGGACCTTTTGGGTGCGGCAAGGATGCTGGGCACAAAAGAGAATCAGCTGTTTATCCATATTGTCCTTCCCAGCGCGGTTCCCCAGATCTTTAATGGGCTCCAGGTCGCACTGGGGTCCGCATGGGCAGCCGTGCTGGCAGCGGAGATGGTGCGCTCCTCCGAGGGGGTGGGGTGGATCATCCTGGCCGGACAGAGTTCCATGAACATGGTGCAGATATTTGCCGGTATTGTGGTGATTGGTCTGATCGGCCTGTTTCTGGCCTCTGTCATGCGTTTTGCCGAGTCTAAGCTATGTGCCTGGAATGTGAGGGGGAAGTAGATGGGAACGCTTATAGAAGTGAAGAATCTAACAAAAACATTCCATCAAACCAAGGAGGGAGAGGGAAACCAGGTCCTGAAGGATGTGAACTTCAGTGTGGATGAAAACGAATTTGTTGTAGTCTTCGGGCCGGGGCAATGTGGGAAGACCACACTGCTGAATATTATAGCAGGTTTAGAGGAAGCTTCCTCGGGGGAGGTATACATCCGGGGAAAAAAAGCCGAAAAACCGGGACCGGACCGTGCCATGGTATTTCAGAACATCCTGTTGTTTCCCTGGCTGACCGTGATGGGAAATGTGGAATACAGCATGAAGGTGCGCGGTGCGGATAAAAAGGAACGGCGGGCAGAAGCGCAGAAATATATCGATCTGGTAGGGTTGAATGGATTTGAGACCGTATACCCGGTCAGAATATCAGGCGGGATGAAACAACGTGTGGGGATCGCCAGGGCATACTGTACCAAACCGGATGTGATGCTGATGGATGAACCTTTTGGCGCCCTTGATGCACAGACCAGATATTTGATGCAGGATGAGGTAATACGGATCAGGAATACGAAAAAGCGGACTGTGATCTTTGTTACAAATAATATTGAAGAGGCTCTGTATCTGGCGGACCGGATCATTGTAATGACAACCTGTCCTTCTACTGTATTGGCAGATATAAGAATCCAGCTGCCAAGGCCCAGAAATTATGTGGACCCTGAGTTTTTAAAGCTGAGAAAAGAGATCAGCGCAATGGTAAACAGGAAGAGGTAGGATATGGGGAAAGAAAATATAAAGGTGCAGGCTAGGAACCTGACCAAATGTTTTGGCGACCTGAAAGTATTGGACCATATATCGTTCGATGTCAGGCAAGGGGAATTCTTGTGTATTGTAGGGCCGACTGGATGTGGAAAGACCACGTTCCTAAACTGCCTGACTAAAATTTATGATATAACGGACGGAGAGATTCTGGTAGATGGAGCGCCTATTGATTGCAGGAAGAACAACATTTCTTATATTTTACAGGAAAGCTCGGCTATGGAATGGCTTACGGTTGAGGAGAATATCCGGTTTGGCCTGCAGATCAAACGGGTGCCGCAAACGCTTTTGAAGGAGCGGGTGGAAGAAATGCTGGAAATAGTAGGACTTACGGAATACCGGCATTACTATCCAAGACAGCTGTCCATCAGCATGCTCCAGCGCACGGTTATTGCCCGGGCATTTGCGACTTATCCGGAACTGCTGTTGATGGATGAGCCCTATGGGCAGCTGGACCTGGACCTGCGCTTTAAGCTGGAAGATGAATTGCTGAAGCTTTGGCAGAAAACAAAAACAACTGTAATTTTTATTACCCATAATGTGGAGGAAGCGGTTTATCTGGGGGAACGCATCATGGTTCTCACCAATAAGCCAACCGGGGTCAAGCAGATTTTGGACTGTCATCTGGAGAGGCCAAGAGATGTGGCAGACCGGGAATTTGTAAAAATCCGAAATGAAGTAACAGATTTAATACGTTGGTGGTGAAAAAGTGAAAGAAAGACCAAATATCATTGTATTTATGACGGATCAGCAGAATGCGGATACCATAAAGAAAGAACATCAGGCCATAACACCGAATATAGAGGCATTTTGCGAAAAGGCAGTGGTGTTTGAGGAGGCATTTTGTGTGTCGCCCCATTGCTGTCCCTCAAGAGCTTCCTTTTTTTCCGGGTTATATCCCTCACAACATGGGGTTTGGAATAATGTAGAGATTGACAATGCCTTATCCCGCGGACTATATGATGGGGTAGAACTGTTTCCGGAGGTGCTGTGCAGGGCCGGATACCGTACTTATTTTTCGGGGAAATGGCATGTCAGCGCCTATGAGGGCCCCAAGGACCGGGGCTTTGAACATGTTTTAAATGAGTATGTTTCCAATTACGGAAGGTTCCGGCCGGAAAACAGACCAAGAAGCAATGACTGGGAGCGTGTTTACCAATCAGTACAAAACATTGATCTGTCAGGAAAAAAAGAGGGTTTTGGACAGATCAGCCGGGAGGGGTATCCCATATATTATCAATTTGGAGAAGACCAGGACCCCTTTGGGGACCGGATCACGGTGCAAAAGGCTTGTGATGTCATACGCGACTATGACAAAGCCGATCCCTTTTTCATGTACGTGGGAGTTACAGGACCCCATGATCCCTATTGTCCGCCAAAGGAGTACATCCAACTGTATGAGGGAGTTGATATGAAACTCCCGGAAAGCTTTGACGATCCCATGGAGGATAAGCCGGCGCTCTATCGAAGGACGCGCCGGCGGTTTGATCTGACCCTGGAGGAAGAAAAGGAAAGTATGCGCCGGTATCTTGCATTTGTCAGCTTTGAGGATGCCATGTTCGGCCGTTTGCTCCAGGCAGTGGAGGAAAAAGGAATTTTTCAGGATACGTATATCATATATCTGACTGACCATGGGGATTATCTGGGAGCCCACGGATTGTGGGCAAAAGGCCTCCCATGTTTCAGGGAAGCATACCACATCTGCGCAGCGATCGGAGGCGGAGGCATGTTGGGCCATAAAAGCGTGAAGGAGCTGGTATCCATTACAGATTTCGCCCCCACCATCCTGGAACTGGCAGGCGTGAAGGAGGCGCTTCCAACAGCAGGCCGGTCGCTGTGCCCCTTCCTGAACGAGGAAATCCCCGGGGAGTGGAGGAGAGAGATCTACACCCAGACAAACGGAAACGAACTATACGGGATACAGCGGGCTGTGTGGGATCAGAAATGGAAATATGTATTTAACGGATTTGACGAGGATGAACTGTATGATCTGGAGCAGGATCCATGGGAACTGCATAATGTGATCAATGAGAAAGAGCATCAGGGCATTGTAAAGAGCATGTGCAGGAAAATGTGGCAGTTTGCCAAAACCACGAAGGACGCCTGTACATGTCCCTATATTATGGTAAGCCTGGCCCCATACGGACCGGGAATCATCTGGGAAGACGGCGAACCAAAAGCGGAAAAGAGCCGTGAAAGGCAGGTGCAGGAAAAATAGCGCCCAAAAGACAGAACTAAAACAAGCCGAACAAAGAAAAACATAACCAAGAAAATCTGGATCCAGAAAACAGGACCGGCTCCCCAAGGGGATATCTGGTCCTGTTTTTTCCGTGGATTTAATTACCTCCAGGACCATCCCGTCTTGGCCGGGATGATTCAGGGAGCGGCTCCACATAGGAGCAGCCGTCTTTTTTTACCTTGTCCGTATCATGGGAGCAATCCCTGTCTGTCTTGTTGGTCAAATGTTCTGTTTTGTCCATCATGCCACCTCCTGTTGATGTACGCGCCGGCCAACTGCCTGTCTGCAAAAAGCAGTCAGAAAGCAATTGCAGGCGCGTTTTAAGAACCGCCTTCTTTCACGATCGTTTCCAGAACCTGGATCAGATCCTGCAGCGTTTCCAGATGCACATTGCGCTCCAGGATATCATTTTTCAGGTCCACGGAAAGGGTTTCAAATTTCTCCCGAATCTTCGGGGACACATAAGATGCCATTCCAACCACCTCGCTATGAGCACTTAGGGACCGTCTTTTGGTCCCTTACGTGCGATGCATGTCATCTCCACTTGGTGAGGTATTCCCCGAACCTAGTGGAGTGGTTCGCTATGAGCACTTAGGGACCGTCTTTTGGTCCCTTACGTGCGATGCATGTTAACTTCCTTAATATTATGCAACGCGCCCTTAATCTTTATGCATCTGATTCCTGTACTGCTTTGGCGAAATCCCATGGATCCTTTTGAATATTTTAATAAAATAATTTACGTCCGTATACCCGCATCCATTGGCCACCACATGGATGGGCAGTGTGGTGGAGTTGAGAAGCTGCAGGGAATGGCGTATGCGCACCCCATGGATGTAATCGGTCAGATTAGATCCGGTTTCCTTTTTGAACAGGCTGGACAGATAGGATTTGGTCACATGGCACATGTCTGCGAAAAAGGCCAGGGTCAGTGGTTCGGCATAGTGGAAATCCGTGTATGTAATGCAGCGCTGCACGATCTGGGAATAGTTCTTCATGGAATGGTTCCTCACCAGCAGGCAGTATTTGTGCACCATATCATTGTCAATGGAATCCAGTTCGCTCATGGAGCGCGCCTGGTTGATGCGGATGGCAAAGCGGGTGGACAGGTCGTCAATGTAGACCGGGTGTACGTGGCCTTTTTGCACGGATTTCCGGCACAGGGTGTTAAAAATGATCATCATGTTCTTGCGGTTGATCAGTGCGTTTTCCGTGCGCGGGGTGATACGGTAGGTTTTAAACAGGCTGTAATACCGCCCCGCTTTATCCTGATCCCCGCAGGTGATGGCATCTAACATGGTTTCCTCCACCTCATAGCGCTCTTCGATGCTGCTCATGGCAATGGAAGGGCGCTCATTCAGCGTCAGGGAACCCGGGGAGGTCTCAAAGGAAAGCCCTCCCTCCTCCGGAATGAGCCGCAGGATGTGGTTTCTGGCGAAGAGATTGTCCGCAATGGTCAGCAGCGTGGACTCCAGGGCCTTCAGGTCTGAGGGCACAGGGACATTGTTGTAAAATGCCTGCAGTTCCCGCAGCAGGTTCTCCGGCAGCTTCTTGTCCGCCATGATACGCCGGATATCCGTAAGGGAGGGCGGCGTCTCCATAACAGGTCCCATGAGCATGATCACATCCTGAAGGACAGGGGAAATGGATGTCTGGCCAATGCGCAGGATGTAAATGGTCAGGGAAAAATCATCCACCATCTTAACGATCTCTGCCTCACGGCAGTTCTGCTGGATAAAGTATTCCAGACCTCTGTAATCGTAATCCGAGTAAAGCTTGCACCGAAGTTCCATGTCAGCCTTGTACAGGTTGGAAAAGTCAGGTTCAATCTGCAGGCAGTTCATGTGATGGGCCTGGATAATCTGGGAAAACAGGGTGAGAACATCCGTATTCATGAAAGATTCCTTTCTTAACATAAAATGAATGTAACAGTCCACATCGGATGTCCTGAACAGTTACAGATTAATACTATAATATTGCGATTATTTAGGAAAATTTTCTACTAATAATTAGTATACCAAAAAATAGTACTATTTTAAAGCAATATCCTCTCTTTTTTCTTTTGTGGTTTTGGGCTAGATTAAAACCATGAAAGGGAAAAGGAGGCAGCATATATGGAATATGTGGAAGACGGTCCATTTACAGGCTTTCAGAAAAAGAAGGATCATCTGGTCTGTATCGATTCGGACGGATGTGCCATGGATACCATGGATATCAAGCATTTCAGGTGCTTTGGTCCGTGCATGGTAAAGGAGTGGGCGCTGGAAAACCGGGAAAGGGAAGTTCTGGACCTGTGGAATAAGGTCAATCTTTATTCCATGACAAGGGGAACGAACCGGTTTAAAGCCCTGGCCCTGGTTTTGGAGACGGTGGATCATCTGTACTTGGAGATTCCAAAGCTTTCGGACCTGACTGCCTGGGCCGGAGAGACAGATGAGCTGTCAAACAGCGCTTTGGAGAGACAGGTACGATCCTCAGGCAGCATTTGCCTGAAAAAGGCACTCCACTGGTCGGAGACAGTGAACCGGGAGATCAAACAGCTTCCCAAAACAGACATGCTTCCCTTTCCCGGAGTCAGGGAAGGGATTGCGCTGATCCGCCAGTATGCGGATATTGCCATTGTATCGTCTGCCAATCAGGATGCGGTGAAGGAGGAATGGGGGAGGCACGGGCTGTTGGAGTATGTGGATATTCTGCTGGCCCAGAATGCAGGGTCTAAATCATCCTGTATCAGGAAGCTGCTGGAATACGGGTATAAAAGGGAACATGTGATGATGGTGGGGGATGCGCCGGGGGACCGGCTGGCGGCGGAAGAGAACCGCATACATTTTTATCCGATCCTTGTGGCCCATGAGTATGAGAGCTGGAGGGGCATTGCAGATGCCGTGAAACGGCTGGCGGAGGATGATTTCACGGATCTGTGGCAGGGTCAGCTGACAGATGAATTTGAGAAGAACTTACAGGCGTAAAGAGAAGGGAGAATAAAATGGTAGATCTGAGACAGAAACCGTATAATCTGAGTGAGGAACAGGTGCAGTGGGTGGAGGAAACCATCCGCTCCATGAGCCTGGAGGAGAAAATAGGACAATTATTCGTGAACATGGTGGCCAATGAGGAGGAGCGCAGGCCGGAAAATATAAAAAAGGTTTTGGATACATATCACCCGGGGGCTATCCGGTATCATAATGCTTCCAAGGAAGAACTGTGGGAGATGGCAAAGAATCTCCAGGATGCCTCCAGGATCCCCCTTCTTATAGCGTCCAACTGCGAGATGGGAGGAAACGGCGGCGTCAATGAGGGGACCATGCTGGCCAATGGGGCTGCTATGGCTGCCATGGACAGCGAGGATGCCGTGTATGAGGTGGCTTCCATCAGTGCAAAGGAGAGCGCGGCCGTGGGATGCAACTGGAACTTTGCTCCCGTGGTGGATCTGACGTATAATTGGAGAAATACCATTGTCCAGCTCCGGGCCTTTAACGACAAGCCGGATGATGTGATACGATACGCCGCCGCCTTTTTCAGGGGCATGAGGACCCAGAACTTTGCCACCTGCATGAAGCATTTCCCCGGGGACGGCACGGAGGAAAATGACCAGCACCTGATCATGGGCATCAATGATATGAGCGTGGAGGAATGGGATAAGAGCTTTGGACGCGTATATAAGGCGCTGATCGATGAGGGATGCATGACCATCATGGCAGGGCACATTGCCCTTCCGGCTTATTCCAGAAAGCTTTGCCCCGGTATCAGGGACGAGGATATCCGTCCGGCCACTTTAGCACCGGAACTGATCACCGGACTGCTAAAGGGACAGCTTGGCTTTAACGGCCTGGTGGTCACGGATGCCTCCCACATGATCGGCATGTTTGGCGCTTCTGTTTCCAGAAGGGAACAGGTTCCCGGGGCCATTGCAGCCGGATGTGACATGTTCCTGTTCTTTAATGACAGGGATGAAGACTTTGGATATATGATGGAAGGGTATAAAAACGGCACCATCACCCAGGAGCGCTTAAACGATGCACTTCACCGGATCCTTGGCGTCAAGGCCGCCCTGAATCTTCATGTGCACAAGAGAGAAGGGACCCTGGTTCCTCCAAGGGAGAACCTTTTGGTGGTGGGGTGTAAGGAACACCATCAGACCGCAGCCGCTTTGGCTGACCGTTATATCACCCTGGTTAAGGACAGGCGCTCCTACCTTCCCATGACAACGGAAAAATACAGACGTCTGAAGCTGGTCTATATCGGCTCTGAGGCCACTGTGATAGCAGGAACCAAATTTAAGAGTAATGACCAGGAGATCATAGGGGATATTGTGAGCCAGCTTGAGTCCCGGGGATTTGAGGTGGACGCTGTGGTGGAGCAGAAAAAGGGCAGGATGGAAGAATTTAAAGCCAGGTATGACGCAGTCCTTCTGGTGCTCAACGTACAGGGGTTTGCCCAGTTCAACACCATGCGCATCAAATGGGATGAGCCGGCCAAACAGCCATGGTACATGTCCGAACTTCCCACCTTTGTACTGTCCCTGAGCCTTACCAACAACCTGATCGATGTGCCCATGGCCCGCTGCTATATTAACGCGTATATGCCAAGCCATGAGGCCTTTGAGGCAGCCCTGTCCAAGATGATGGGAAAGAGCAAATTCATGGGACGATTGAATGACAATGTTTTCTGTAATCGATGGGAAACAAGGTTTTAGAGAGAGGAAGGGACGGAGAAATGATGGACGGGAAACAGGTGAGGCCATTTGGCCTGAGAGATAAGATCGGATACTTATTTGGAGATTTCGGAAACGATTTTACATTTATATTTGCCAGTACCTTTCTCATGGTTTTTTATATGAAGGTGCTGGGAATACCGGGGGCAGCGGTGGGGACCCTGTTCCTGGCGGCCAGGGTGGTTGACGCGTTTACGGATATCACAATGGGCCGTATTGTGGATGTGTGCAGACCCGGAAAGGA
Organism: Clostridium sp. FS41; assembly: GCF_000954015.1. Classification (NCBI taxonomy): domain Bacteria; kingdom Bacillati; phylum Bacillota; class Clostridia; order Eubacteriales; family Clostridiaceae; genus Clostridium; species Clostridium sp. FS41. The sequence continues at coordinate 79,618 of NZ_JYHN01000064.1, read as the reverse complement.
CGGAAGGTTCAAGCAGTGGATCCGCCGCATGGCCGGGCCGGTGGCCATTGCCAGCTTCCTCATGTACCAGTCCTCCCTGGCCGGGGCATCCATGACGGTCAAAATCGTATACATGTATGTGACCTACCTGCTGTGGGGCAGCATCTGCTACACTGCCATCAATATCCCTTACGGTTCCATGGCGTCTGCCATCACCGATAAACCGGATGAGCGCACCGGGTTATCCACCTTCCGGGGCATTGGGGCAAACCTGGCACAGCTGGTCATTGGCGTACTGGGACCGGTCATTATCTATGCCACGGATGAGAGCGGGGCGCAGGTCATCCGCAATAACGGCCATATTTTCCCGGTTGTAGCAGCTGCATTTTCCCTGTGTGCCATTGTCTGCTATGTGATCTGTTACAAATGCACCACAGAGCGGGTGAAGATCGACAAAGATCCGGACGCTCCGAAGATCACCCTGGCAAAAACCTTTAAGACCATATTTTCCAGCCGCGCCATGCTGGGGATCATAGGGGCGGCCCTGTTCCTGATGCTGAGCCAGCTTTTGATCAGCGGTCTGAACAACTACCTGTATGCGGATTATTTTGGGGACATTAAAGCATTTTCCAGCTACACTTTTATCAATATCATGCTGTCCCTGATCCTGGCCGCCTTTGTGGGCAGCATCACAAGGCGCATGGGCAAGAAGGAAGCTGCCGTGGCGGCCACTGCGTTTACCGGCGCGGTCTACCTGGTGCTGTTCTTTTTAAAACTGACCAATCCATGGGTGTATATGATCTCTGCGGCCATCGGGTTCCTGGGTGTGAATTTCTTTAATCTGGTGATCTGGGCCAATATTACGGATGTGATCGATGATGCGGAGGTAATGACCGGCAAGCGGGAGGACGGGACCATCTATTCGGTGTATTCCTTTGCAAGAAAGGTGGGGCAGGCACTGGCAGGGGGCTTGAGCGGTTATGCCCTGGAGATGATCGGATACCAGTCGGCCGACAAGGTTCAGAGTCCCCAGGTGTTAAACGGATTGTATACTATTTCCACCCTGGTTCCCGCCCTTTTGTTTTTCTGCGTGACCATCATGCTGCTGGTGGTATATCCTCTTAACAAGAAGAAGGTGGAGGAGAATTCCCTGGTCCTCCGGGAACGCCGGGCAGGAAAGTAAGATGCAGGCAGCTGACCGTTGACAGATATAACAAAAAAACCTTTCCGGTGGGTTGAGCCGGAAAGGTTTTTGTTAACTACTAATTCGTTCGTTGTCTCTATGAATTAAGCGATGGAATTAACAGCCTTGGATAAACGGGATACCTTGCGGGAAGCAGTGTTGCTGTGATATACTCCCTTGGTACAAGCCTTATCAATCTCGGAAGTAGCAGCCAGCAGTGCAGTCTGGGCAGCAGCCTTGTCCCCAGCAGCAACAGCAGCGTCAACCTTCTTGATTGCAGTTTTAACCTTGGATCTGATCGCCTTATTTCTTGCAGCCTTAGTCTCGTTTACTAAGATTCTTTTCTTTGCAGATTTAATGTTAGCCAATGAAATACACCTCCGTTCTTTACATATAATCTTTGTGTTTTCCATCAAAGTCTGGACACGGACAGTTTAATGTAAACATACTATTGTATTCTAGCGAATCCGGGACGGAATGTCAAGACAAAAATGGAGGATTTTTGAAGAAAAACATGGATTAAAGGGGAGAACTATGGAAGTCGAACCGTTCCGGCATCTTTTCCAGCAAAAAATTGAGAAGAATGTCAAAATTATTGTCGCCGGAATAACAGCGCCCGACACATTCCTTTCCAATAAAGAAGTCCATGGAGGTCCCACGGACCCAAAAGCTCACCTCGATCCTGGTAATCTGGGAGTAACGGATTCTCACCGTGTTTCCCCAGCGCTTGTAAAATATAATCCCGCCTGAGCCTGCGATTATCCTGCGGCGTCTGTAACCTGTGATCATAAGTAGTGTGGCGATTGCCAGTACGATGCTGAGCGGCAACAGGTCATCCTGCAGACTCTTGATAGCCATCAGCACAAACATGGTAATCATAATGTATATGTAGGGATCATTGGGCGTTACATGGATTCGGTCCTTTGTACCATTCCTGTTCATGCTCATTCCTCCGTCACAGTCATTGCGCGGTTCATTTACTGTTATTTTAAAGCCGGTGCAGGAAAATGTCAAACGTATCACAGGCTGCCATACATATTTTTTCCTTTCTTTGCCTAAAATAACCGCAGATAGAAACATGATTGCGCAGAATTGCTGTAGAAAAATAAAGCAAGAGGTGAAGGGAAATATGGAGGAAAAGAACGTGTCAGAAAATAACGCGGCAGAAAATAACGCGGCGGAGACGGTTACGGATACAATAAACACAGCGGCTCAGGGCGGATTCGAGGTACGGACGGACCTGGCGTTAGAACAGAAGGAAAGCTTTGAGGGGGACGGCGGTGAGATTTCCGGAGTTAAATTAAAGGAATGGCATCACCAGAAGAGCCAGGTCAAGCTGACAGAGGTGAAGATTCTCAATGAACAGGGGGCAAAAGCCATGGGCAAGCCCAAGGGCACTTATCTGACTTTGGAGGCGGACCGCCTGTCCAAGGCGGATGACGAATACCACAGCGAGATCTCGGAGGAACTGGCAAGGCAGATCAGGAAGCTTATGGGGGAAATGATAGGATGGAAGGAGGAGGACCTGCCCTCTGTTCTGGTGGTGGGGCTGGGCAACCGCTCGGTGACGCCGGACTCCCTTGGCCCAAGGGTTCTGGGAAATCTCCAGGTCACAAGACACCTGGACGGACAGTACGGGGATACCTTTTTAAAGGACCGCAGCCTTCCCGCCATCAGCGGGATCGCACCGGGGGTTATGGCGCAGACCGGAATGGAGACAGCGGAGATCTTAAAGGGGATCATCGGCCAGACCCACCCGGACCTGATTATTGCCATCGATGCTCTGGCGGCCAGAAGCGTACACCGCCTTGGAACCACCATACAGCTGACGGACACGGGTATCCACCCCGGCTCCGGGGTGGGCAACCACCGGCACAGCCTTACAAAGGAGAGCCTTGGAGTGCCTGTGCTGGCCATCGGCGTTCCCACCGTGGTGGGGGCAGCGGCCATTGTACACGATACCGTGTCCGCCCTGGTGCGGGTACTTTCTGAAAATGAAAATACAAAGGGCACGGGCAGCTGGATCGAGGATATGGACTCAGAGGAACAGTACCAGCTTATAAGGGAACTCCTGGAGCCGGAGTTCGGTCCCCTGTATGTGACGCCTCCGGATATTGACCAGTCGGTAAAACAGCTGAGTTTTACCATATCGGAGGGGATCCACCAGGCAGTTTTTCCGTAGATGACCGGTGGATAAATATTCCGTCCTGTGATAAGATAGTGATGATTGACATTTGACACAGGAAGGACGTAATTGTATGCTATCTAATAAAACCAGCGCGGCCGGACATGCGGCCGCCCTTTTTACAGTGATCGTGTGGGGGACCACATTCATTTCCACAAAGGTGTTACTCAGGGCATTTTCGCCCTTGGAGATCCTGTTCCTGCGCTTTGTGCTGGGCTTTGTCATGCTGTGCATCATCAACCCCAAACCTTTTCGTACAAAAAGTAAAAAGGAGGAGGCCATGATGGCGCTGGCAGGCCTTACGGGTATCTGTCTGTATTACCTGTTGGAGAATGTGGCCCTTACATATACCCAGGCGTCCAACATCAGCGTGATCGTATCCATTGCTCCTATTTTCACCGGCATCCTGGCACATTTTTTCCTGGACGGCGAGAAGCTGAAGGGAAGCTTTATCGTGGGATTTTTCTGCGCCATTGCGGGGATCGGGCTGATCAGTTTCGGGGGGAGCGGCGGGGTGGCCTTTAATCCGGCCGGAGACCTGATGGCAGTAGCTGCCGCCATGATATGGGGAGTGTATTCCATACTGTCAAGGAAGATCGGAAGCCTTGGATATGATGTGATCCAGACCACCAGAAGGACCTTTTTTTATGGAATCGTGTGTATGATCCCAGCACTGTTCTTTATGGATTTCCATCCTTCTCTGGGAGAACTCAGATCAGGCGTGAACCTGTTTAATATGGTATATCTGGGCCTGGGGGCGTCCGCCATGTGCTTTGTCACCTGGAATATTTCCGTGCGCATCCTGGGAGCTGTAAAGACCAGTATTTATATCTATATGGTGCCGGTGATCACCATTATCATATCCATTCCCGTGCTGGGGGAGGTGATCACTCCCTGGACCGCGGCCGGTACGTTTCTTACACTGGCCGGGCTTTTCATCTCTGAGGGCAGACTGGCCCGGCTTTGGGCAGGCCGCCCAGATCCCCCAGCCGGTCCCGGGAGGAATTTAAACAGCCCTGAAGAATAAAAAACCGCAATATCCATATCCCACCTGCATATCATAATAATAGTATGATGACAGGTGAAAAATGATATGAGAGTAAGACGTGGAGGCTCAGACCGGCTGATACGCCGGTTCATTGCCGGCACGGTCCTGCTTATGCTGCTTCTTCTCGGCGGCCGCTATATAGGCCGGGCAGCAGGAAGTATTCCGAGGAATGATTACAGGCGTATGATAAAAGCAGGCGGACAATGGCTGGTGGAAACCATATGGATCCAGGCACAGCCGGGAAAGCGGATATCCGGGGAGGGCGGCGGGGATCCCTATGTGGGGCAGGCTGACCCGGATCCCTCCTACAGGAAATACCAGGCAGTGAAGACCTTTTACCAGGAGCATCAGTATCTGGCCTGGTATGGCAACGAGGAGACGGGGCAGCAGTCGCCGGAGGATGAGCAGCTGGCAGCGGCATCGGGCCAGGGAAGCGGCCAGGGAACTGAATATGTCCAGGGAAATGCGGACGGGAATACATATACCCAGGGAAATGCCGGCCGGGGCGGCGCTCCCGGCAGCGGGCTGCAGGGCGGCAGCGGGACCATGGAGATTCCGGAAACCCTGACAGGTACATTGAACCGGCCGATCACCGGCAATACATATGTAATGGAGCAGCTGGCGGATTATGACTTTTTGATGAAGCATTTTTACAGTGTACATACTTCCACAACGGCAGGCAGGGATCTGATGAATGCAAAAGCTCTTTTGGAACGGGATATGTCCATGCAGGGGGATCATTCAAAGCCCCAGATCCTGATCTATCATACCCATTCCCAGGAAGCGTTTGCAGATTCGGGTCCGGGTCAGACCGTGGTGGGGGTAGGGGGATACCTGACCAGCCTCCTGGAAGCAAAGGGATATAATGTATACCATGATACCACGGTATATGACCTGAAAAACGGGCAGCTGGACCGCAGCAAGGCGTATAACTATGCGTTGGACGGGATCACCAATATCCTTCAGCAGAATCCGTCCATTGAGGTGGTGCTGGACATCCACAGGGATGGGGTGGGGGAGAATGTGCATCTGGTAACCCAGGTGGACGGCAAGGATACGGCCCAGATTATGTTCTTTAACGGGCTGAGCCAGACGCCGGAAGGCCCTATTGAATATCTGCAGAACCCTTACCGCGAGGATAACCTGGCCTTCAGCCTCCAGATGCAGCTGGACGCGGCCGCCTATTATCCCGGATTCACAAGGAAAATCTACTTAAAGGGGCTGCGGTACAATGAACACCTGCGGCCAAAATCCAGCCTGATCGAAGTGGGTGCGCAGAACAATACCTACCAAGAGGCCCTGAACGCAATGGAGCCGCTGTCCGAACTTCTGGATATGGTGCTGTCAAAGAAATAGGGACCAGGGATTCTTTCAAACAAAAAGTTGCACTTAGGGGCAAAAAATGGTATATTCTACTAAGCGAAACAGTGAGAATACGTCTATACATGATGAACAGAGCACGGCGGGGATATCAGGAACCATTGGTCCCCGGCGCGCCGCAGAAAGAGGAAGGAAGTAATATGGCCCACGCTGACCAAAGTAAAATCAGAAATTTTTGTATCATAGCACACATAGACCACGGCAAATCCACTCTGGCCGACCGTATCATTGAGAAGACCGGACTGCTTACCAGCAGGGAGATGCAGGAACAGGTACTGGACAATATGGACCTGGAGCGGGAGAGGGGGATCACCATCAAGTCGCAGGCGGTCCGCACCGTGTACAAGGCAAAGGATGGAAATGAATACATTTTTAACCTCATAGACACTCCCGGGCATGTGGATTTCAACTATGAGGTATCCCGAAGCCTGGCAGCCTGTGACGGAGCAGTGCTGGTGGTGGACGCCTCCCAGGGTATCGAGGCCCAGACCCTGGCCAATGTTTATCTGGCCATGGACCATGACCTGGACGTGTTTCCGGTCATCAATAAGATCGACCTGCCAAGTGCCGAACCGGAGCGGGTGGCTGCGGAGATTGAGGATGTCATTGGCCTGGATGCCAGCGATGCCCCTCATATTTCAGCTAAAACAGGAGTAAACATAGAGGACGTGCTGGAAGCCATTGTCCATAAGATACCGGCTCCGGCAGGAGATCCCCAGGCTCCTTTGCAGGCACTGATCTTTGACTCTGTTTACGATTCCTATAAAGGGGTCATCATCTTCTGCCGTATTATGGAGGGGACCGTAAGAAAGGGAACGCCCATCCGAATGATGGCCACAGGCGCGGAGGAGGATGCGGTGGAGGTCGGATATTTTGGCGCCGGACAGTTCATCCCCTGTGAGGAACTCAGCGCAGGCATGGTGGGTTATATCACGGCCAGCATTAAGAATGTAAGGGATACCCGGGTGGGTGATACGGTGACGAACAGGGACAACCCCTGTGCCACTCCGCTGCCCGGCTACAAAAAGGTAACCCCCATGGTTTACTGCGGGCTTTACCCGGCGGACGGGGCAAAGTACAATGACTTAAGGGACGCCCTTGAAAAGCTTCAGCTCAATGATGCATCCCTGTTCTATGAGCCGGAGACATCCCTGGCCCTGGGCTTTGGATACCGATGCGGCTTTTTGGGACTGCTCCACCTGGAGATCATAGAGGAGCGCCTGGAGAGGGAATATAACCTGGATCTTGTGACCACGGCTCCCGGCGTTGTGTACCGCGTATACAAGACCACCGGGGAGATGATCGAGCTGACCAATCCCTCCAATCTTCCGGACCCAACGGAGATCGACTATATGGAAGAGCCTATTGTCAGTGCTGAGATCATGGTGACCACGGAATTTGTAGGACCAATCATGACCCTATGCCAGGAGCGCAGGGGCAATTACCTGGGCATGGAGTACATTGAGACCACCAGGGCACTTCTCAAATATGAGCTGCCTCTCAACGAGATTATTTACGACTTCTTTGACGCGCTGAAGTCGCGGTCCAGAGGATACGCGTCCTTTGACTATGAGTTGAAGGGATATGAGCGCTCCACCCTTGTGAAGCTGGACATCCTGGTAAACAGAGAGGAAGTGGATGCCCTATCCTTTATTGTGCATGCGGACTCCGCCTATGACCGCGGCAGGAGAATGTGCGAAAGGCTGAAGGAGGAGATCCCCAGACATCTGTTTGAGATTCCGATCCAGGCAGCCATCGGCGGTAAGATCATTGCCAGGGAGACCGTGAAAGCTGTGCGCAAGGATGTGCTTGCAAAATGTTACGGCGGTGATATCAGCCGTAAGAGAAAGCTTCTGGAAAAGCAGAAGGAAGGCAAGAAGCGTATGCGCCAGATTGGAAATGTAGAGATCCCGCAAAAGGCATTTATGAGTGTCTTAAAGCTGGATGAGGAATGATTCCGGCCCGTGCCGGGAGCCACTAAACGAGATGAATCAGACTATGACCAACAAAAAGAAAAAACCAATGGAGCTGTATGTCCACATCCCCTTTTGCGCCAGGAAATGCCTGTACTGTGATTTCCTGTCCTTCAGGGCGCTGGAATCGCTTCAGGAAGCATATACAAGACAACTGATACGGGAGATAGAAGCCCAGGGTGCCTTTTGCAGTGAATATCAGGTCACGACCATATTCATAGGAGGAGGCACTCCTTCTGTCATGGAACCATGCCTGATCGGGGACATCATGCGGTCTCTGAAGTATCATTTTGATGTGGCGGAGGATGCGGAGATCACCATTGAGGTGAATCCCGGCACCCTGCTTCACAACAAGATGCATATTTACAAAGAATGCGGCATCAACCGGCTGAGCATCGGCCTCCAGTCGGCGGACAATCAGGAGCTTAAGGAACTGGGAAGGATACATACCTTTGAGGAGTTCCTGAAAAGCTACCAGTGCGCCAGAATGGTCGGGTTTTCCAACATCAATGTGGATCTTATGAGCAGTATTCCCGGCCAGACGCTGGAGTCTTTTAAGAATACCCTGAAAAAGGTGACCATGCTCAAACCGGAGCATATTTCCGCCTACAGCCTGATCGTGGAAGAGGGAACCCCCTTCTGGGACCGGTACGGGCAGGAGGGGACGGTCGGGCCCGGATACCCTCCCCTGCCCGATGAGGAGACGGAGAGCCGCATCTATCACCTGACCAGGAATTTTTTGCAGGAGCAGGGATATGAGCGATATGAGATATCCAATTATGCAAAACCGGGCTTTAAGTGCAGACATAATGTGGGGTACTGGACGGAGGTGCCCTATCTGGGCCTGGGCCTGGGCGCCTCCTCCTTTATGTGGAACTGCCGGTTCAGCAATGTGAGCGACATGGACACGTATATGAACCTGGATTTTAACGGGTCCATGGAGGCAACCGCCGGGGCAATGGGAGAAACTGCCGGGGAGACCGCCGGGTCCATGGGGGTGCCCCCTGGTGAACCTGTCCGGAATCCGGAAAATGTCCTGGAACAGCTTCGCGGTCCTTTGACGGAACTGACCCGGGAAGCCAGGATGGAAGAATTTATGTTCCTGGGACTGCGCCTCACAAAAGGGATCTCTGAGATTGACTTTGTATCCATGTTTGGGATCAAGCTGGAGACAATTTACGGTCCGGTGATTGAACGCCTTATTTCGGACGGGCTTCTTGTGAAAAATGGGGTGTGGATCTCCCTCACCGAGTGGGGGATGGATGTGAGCAATTTTGTGCTCAGTGAGTTTTTACTGCCATAGAGGAGAGTTGGAACATGCAGGACAATACATTGATGGAGACCATAAGAGGACAGCTGAGGGAATTGGCGGATCCGGAGTACAGGGAATTCCACAGCAGGCTTTTGCCGGGGATCACAGGCATCATGGGGGTGCGAACTCCCCAGCTCCGCGGCCTGTCAAAACAGCTTATAAAAGATGGCTGGCAGGAGTACATAAAACAAGTATCCCTGGCATGGAAACAGACAGGCCAGGGGGAGAAAGGCGTGTATTATGATGAAATGATCCTTTGGGGGCTGTGTATCTGCGGTGGATTCAAAGACTGGGACAGGGCCCTTCCCTATATCGAGGAGTTTGTACCGGCCATCAATAACTGGGCTGTGTGCGACATCTTCTGCAGTTCCCTGAAAGTGGCCGGGAAATACAGGCAGGAATCCTGGGAATTTATCCGCCCCTATCTCCGGTCGGACAAGGAGTACGAGATCCGGTTCGCGGTGGTCATGATGCTGTCCCATTTTGTGGATGAGGATTATGTGGAAGCTGGTTTGGAACTGATGGATCACATCCATCATCAGGGATATTATGTGAAAATGGCAGTGGCCTGGGCCATTTCCATCTACTTTATAAAATTTCCGGAGCCGGTGATGCCGTATCTGGAACACAATCATCTGGATGACTGGACGTTTAACAAGGCCCTGCAAAAGATCACGGAATCCTGTCGCGTGGACGGGGAGACCAAAGCGGTGATCAGGGCCATGAAGCGGCCTGTATCCCGGGGATAGGAAAAATCCCTGGTGCCTGCTTTTTAAGCGGGCTTTTTCTTTTGGAACGATTGGTCCGGCAGGATAAAAAACCAGTTGTAGTATCAGATAGCTTATGCTACAATCGAATTAATTCTGAAAATATAACCAATCAATACAGGAAGGAGTGCATTTATGGACAATCTGATCAACAAAGCGGTGGAAGATTTTAAAGTGCAGGCGTTTTATCAGGGCAAGTTCAGGGAAGTGACAAGGCAGGATACCATGGGACACTGGTCTGTGTTCTTTTTCTATCCTGCTGATTTTACCTTTGTATGCCCCACTGAGCTGGGGGATCTGTCTGATTTTTACGAGGATTTTAAAGAGGCAGGGTGTGAGATCTACTCTGTTTCCGAGGACACCCATTTTGTACATAAGGCGTGGGCAGATGCATCCGATACCATTAAGAAGATCAGGTACCCTATGCTGGGGGATCCGGCCGGTGTGCTGGCCAGGAACTTCGGCGTGCTGGTGGAGGAGGAAGGACAGGCGCTCAGGGGAACTTTTATCGTAAATCCTGAAGGGAAGATAAAGGCATATGAGATCCACGACATGGGGATTGGAAGGAATGCGCAGGAGCTGCTGCGCAAGGTTCAGGCAGCCCAGTTTGTGGAGGAACATGGTGACCAGGTTTGTCCGGCCAAGTGGAAACCGGGAGAGGAGACGCTGACTCCAAGCCTGGATCTGGTTGGAATGCTGTAAGGAGGTGGGGGATACGATCGATCTAACAAGGATACCGTGTGAGAGCAGTCTTATGGATCAGGGATTACAGGCCCAGCTTTCCGGTATTTTCGGGAAGATGGAAGGCAGTGTGACCATGAAGGCGGTGGTGGATCTAAGCCGGGATAAGGATCAGGAGATGGCGGCTTTTTTAAAGGCTGTATCTGCCCTGAGCCAAAAGCTGGACCTGGAGCTTTACGGCCCGGAGGAGGCGTCCATGGTGCCGGAGCTTAATACGGCCTGGCTGCCGGTGACCGGCCTGTATAAGGACAACATCTATGGCAGGGCGGCATTTCACGGAGTGCCTGGGGGCAAGGAGATCAATTCTTTTGTGCTGGCCATCTATAACCTGGCCGGCCCGGGGCAGGCGGTTCCCGGCGGACTTAAGAAAAAGATCGATAAGCTGGCTCAGAAAACCAATATCAAGATATGTGTTTCCCTGGCCTGCCATCACTGCCCGGTAGTGGTGACAGCATGTCAGCACATTGCCATACTCAATCCCAACATAGAGGCGGAGATGATCGATGCCGCCCTGTACGAGGACCTGGTGGCCCGGTATGATATCAAACGAATACCCATGATCATCATCAATGACACTGAGATCCACGTGGGAAGCAAGGAAATGGCGGAGATAGTGGCTTTGTTAAAAAAATAACTCAATCATAGAACAAAAATTAAAATTTCGTTAAAATTAGATAACAAATAAAGCTGTCAGAGAGAATAAATTGTGATATTTTTAAGAAAAAAATGTTTTCTATTGCAAACATATGTGCATTGTGCTATAGTGGTTTTAGACAAATAATAGTGCTGAGATGACGAGAGCATAGTAGAACAACAGAAATGTTGGTTTAAGACTATGCTCTTTTTTATTGGTTAAAAGAAGGAGGGGGATTCCAATGGACCAGAAGTTTTACGATCTGCTTGAATCAAATCCGGTTATAGCGGCTGTTAAGGATATGGAAGGCCTGAAGGCCTGCTGTACCAGGGAAGAGATCAAGGTGGTGTTTATACTGTTTGGGGATATATGTAATATCGGAGCCATTGTGGATCAGGTTGAGCAGGTTGATAAGGTGGCTATGGTGCACGTGGACCTGATCACAGGACTCAGCGGCAAGGAAGTGGCAGTTGACTTTATAAAGAACAATACGGCAGCAGACGGCATCATTTCCACAAAGCCGGCAATGATTAAGCGGGCAAGGGAGCTGTCGCTGTATACAACATTAAGGGTATTTGTACTGGACTCCATGGCGTTTGAGAATATTGAGCATCAGATGGCCGTGGCCAGGCCTGACACCATCGAAATCCTGCCCGGGCTTATGCCAAAGGTGATTCGCAGGGTGTGCAGGCTGGTCAAGGTACCGGTCATAGCAGGGGGACTTATATCTGAGAAAGAGGATGTGGTGGCTGCGCTGTCAGCGGGAGCCATATCTGTTTCAACCACCAATCCCAATGTGTGGCTGATGTAAAGAGGGATTTGAACTTTTCCACGGGGTATGGAAAAAGTTTAAATAGAAGATGTAAAAGGAAGGTCCGCGATGAAAGCAGGCGCGGAAAGAAAAGGAGGGTTTTTATGGCAAAGTATGTAATGGCACTGGATTCAGGAACAACAAGCAACAGATGTATCCTTTTTAACGAGAAGGGTGACATGTGCAGTGTTGCACAGAAAGAGTTCACCCAGTATTTTCCAAAACCAGGCTGGGTAGAGCATGATGCCAGTGAAATCTGGTCCACACAGCTGGGCGTAGCAGTGGAAGCCATGTCGAAGATTGGGGCAACGGCAGAGGATATCGCTGCGATCGGCATTACAAACCAGCGTGAGACCACGATCGTGTGGGATAAGGAAACTGGGGAGCCTGTGTACCATGCAATCGTATGGCAGTGCCGCAGGACATCTGAGTATTGTGACAGCCTGAAGGAAAAGGGACTGGTTGATACCTTCCGTGCCAAGACAGGACTTGTGATTGACGCATATTTCTCAGGAACCAAGTTAAAATGGATCCTGGACAATGTAGAGGGCGTGAGAGAGCGCGCTGAGAAGGGCGAGCTGCTGTTCGGCACCGTGGAGACGTGGCTGATCTGGAAGCTGACCAAGGGAAGGGTTCATGTGACTGACTATTCCAATGCATCGCGCACCATGCTGTTTAACATCAACACCCTGGAATGGGATGATGAGATCCTGGCAGAACTGAATATTCCCAAGTGCATGCTTCCGGAGGCAAAACCGTCCAGCTGTGTATACGGCCTGTCCGATTCCTCCTTCTTTGGCGGAGAGATCCCCATTGGCGGAGCTGCAGGCGACCAGCAGGCCGCCCTGTTTGGCCAGACCTGTTATAATCCCGGCGAGGCAAAGAATACATACGGAACAGGCTGTTTCATGCTGATGAATACAGGGGAAAAGCCGGTGTTCTCCAAGAATGGCCTGGTAACCACCATTGCCTGGGGCCTGGACGGCAAGGTGAATTACGCCCTTGAGGGATCCATCTTTGTGGCCGGAGCTGCGATCCAGTGGCTCCGGGATGAGATGAGGCTGATCGACTCCTCACCGGATTCCGAATATATGGCAAAGAAAGTAAAGGATACCAACGGCTGCTATGTGGTGCCTGCCTTTACGGGGCTGGGAGCTCCCCATTGGGATCAGTACGCAAGGGGAACCATTGTAGGTCTTACCCGCGGCGTGAACAAATATCATATCATACGCGCAACCCTGGATTCCCTGTGTTATCAGACCAATGATGTGCTCCAGGCCATGAAGGCTGATTCCGGCATTGAACTGGCAGCGCTTAAGGTGGATGGCGGTGCGAGCGCCAACAATTATCTGATGCAGACACAGGCCGATATCATCAATGCACCGGTTAACCGCCCCCAGTGTGTGGAGACCACTGCAATGGGAGCTGCTTATCTGGCGGGTCTGGCAGTCGGATATTGGGCTAACAAGGAAGAGGTTATTAAGAACTGGGCAATTGACAGAACCTTTACACCTGAGATCTGCGAGGAAAAGAGGGCAGAGATGGTGAATGGCTGGAACAAGGCTGTGAAGTGTTCCTATGGATGGGCTAAGGAAGAGTGATCATATGAAGTATGAGACTGTTGACGACAAATTAGATTAAGGGGGTTCTATATGTTGCCATATATAGCGGAGTTTTTAGGAACAATGATACTGATACTTTTAGGTGACGGTGTTGTGGCTAACGTTACATTGAACAAATCCGGCATGAAAGGTGCCGGTTCCATCCAGATCACCTTTGCATGGGGTCTTGCGGTCATGCTTCCGGCATTTATCTTCGGCGCGGCATCAGGCGCACATTTTAACCCGGCCCTGACCATTGCGCTGGCAGTGGACGGAAGTTTAGCGTGGGCGCTTGTGCCCGGATACATTGTGGCTCAGTTTGCAGGCGCATTTGCAGGCGCTGTTCTGGTCTATCTTCTGTTCAAGGACCAGTTTGATGCCACGGAGTCAGCTGCCACCAAGCTGGGCGTGTTCTCCACAGGACCGTCCGTTCCTAACATGGGACGCAACATTTTAAGCGAAGCCATCGGTACATTTGTACTTGTATTTGCAATCAAGGGGATCGGCCAGGTGGCAGGTATTCCGGCAGGCGTTGACAAACTTCTGGTGTTCGGTATCATTGTATCAATCGGTATGTCCCTTGGCGGCCTTACCGGATATGCGATCAATCCGGCCCGTGACCTTGGTCCGCGTATCGCCCATGCAGTGCTTCCCATCAAGGGCAAAGGGGATTCCAACTGGGGTTATGCACCGGTTGTGATCATTGGTCCGGTGGTTGGCGCAGTGGTTGCGGCATTGCTGTACCAGGCAATTCCATGGGCATAAGTTTTATCTAATTTAATATTGATTGCGTGAGAGTGGAGCGGAGCAAATGGGTGTGGAAACACGCCTTGTTTGCCCCGCTTTTTATGAGGCGGTAATGGTATTGCCCACAGAGGATTCTTCGGAAAATGCCCGCTGCACGCAGAGAAGAATTAACCGACTTGCAGTATGCAGCGGTGCAGGGGTCCGGACGCAGGATTCCATTTTACAGAGAAGGAAGGGAACGAAGAATATGTATGACGTAATTATTATCGGCGCCGGAGTGGCTGGGTCCGCATCGGCAAGAGAACTGTCCAGATACAGGGTCAATGCCTGCGTGCTGGAACGGGAAGAGGATGTGTGCTGCGGAACTTCCAAGGCCAACAGTGCCATTGTCCATGCAGGATATGATGCCCCAGAGGGTTCCCTGATGGCAAAACTGAACGTGGAAGGCAATGAGATGATGCCTGCTCTTTCAAAAGAACTGGATTTCCCATTCAGCCGGTGCGGTTCCTTTGTGGTATGTGTGGATGAGGAGCAGCTGCCGGATCTTCAGGCTCTCTATGAGAGAGGGACAGCCAACGGGGTAAGAGACCTGGAGGTGATCACGGATCAGGCGCGTTTCAGGGAAATGGAGCCGAATCTGGCGGATGAGGTTGTGGGGGTGCTCTATGCTCCCACTGCGGGTATTGTTTGTCCCTTTAACCTGAACATTGCCTTAGCCGAAAATGCGTATACAAATGGTATTGACTTTAAGTTTAACACGGAAGTCCAGACCATCAGGAAAATTGAAGGCGGCTGGGCCATTGATACCAATCAGGGCGTGTATGAGACCAGGTATGTGGTCAATGCGGCCGGTGTTCATGCTGACCATTTCCATAATATGGTCAGCGAAACAAAGATTCACATCACCCCAAGGCGGGGCGACTATTGTCTGTTGGATAAGAGCGCAGGAAACCATGTAAGCCGTACCATCTTTGCACTGCCTGGAAAGTATGGAAAAGGTGTACTGGTATCTCCTACGGTCCACGGCAATCTGATCGTAGGGCCAACAGCCATCGATATTGAAGACAAGGAAGCCACGGCAACCACTAGAGAGGGCCTGGACGAAGTTATCAGTAAGGCGGGGATGAATGTGAAAGATTTGCCCATGAGGCAGGTGATCACCTCATTTGCAGGTCTCAGGGCACATGAGGATCATCACGAGTTCATTGTTGAAGAATTAAAGGATGCTCCCGGGTTTGTGGACTGCGCGGGCATTGAGTCTCCGGGGCTTACCAGTTGTCCGGCCATTGGCAGGATGGTGGCAGGCATACTGCGGGATAAGATGGGGCTTGAGCCCAACCCCGATTTTGTGGGGACCCGTCAGGGAATCCTGGACCCGGATACCCTGACCAAGGAGGAGCGGGCGGAACTGATCAGGAAGGATCCGGCATACGGCAATATTATCTGCCGCTGTGAGATGGTTACGGAAGGCGAGATACTGGATGCCATCCACAGGCCTCTTGGGGCCCGGTCCCTGGACGGTATCAAGCGCAGGACCAGGGCAGGAATGGGGCGGTGTCAGGCCGGTTTCTGTACACCCAGATCCATGGAACTGCTTCACCGCGAATTGGGGATCCCTATGACGGAGATCACCAAGACAGGCGGCAGATCGCAACTGGTAGTGGGATTCAATAAGGACAGGATATAAGGGGGCGCTTAGGATGAAAGAATACGATATTGTTATAATCGGCGGCGGTCCTGCGGGTCTTGCTGCAGCTGTAGCGGCCAGGGATCATGGAATTGAAAGCATCCTGATCCTGGAGCGTGACAGGGAACTGGGGGGGATCTTAAACCAGTGTATCCACAATGGGTTTGGCCTCCACACATTTAAGGAAGAGCTTACAGGACCGGAATATGCGGCCCGATATGAGGAACAGGTGTTTGACAGGGGGATCGAGTACAAATTAAACACCATGGTCATGGATATCAGCCGTGGCAAGGTGGTGACAGCCATGAACAGAGAAGAGGGGCTGTTTGAGATCCGGGCCAAAGCCGTAATCCTGGCCATGGGATGCAGGGAACGCTCCAGGGGTGCGCTGAACATCCCGGGCTACCGCCCTGCAGGCATTTTTTCAGCTGGTACGGCGCAGCGCCTGGTGAACATGGAAGGGTTTATGCCCGGCCGTGAGGTGGTGATCCTGGGGTCCGGCGACATTGGTCTGATCATGGCAAGGCGCATGACCTTAGAAGGAGCCAAGGTCAAGGTGGTGGCAGAGCTGATGCCCTATTCCGGCGGCTTGAAGCGTAATATCGTACAGTGTCTCAATGACTACGACATCCCTCTGAAGCTGAGCCATACGGTGATCGACATCCGGGGAAAGGAGAGACTTACGGGGATCACCCTGGCAGCTGTGGATGAAAAGGGGAAGCCTATTCCGGGAACGGAGGAGGATTACGACTGTGACACCCTGCTTCTGTCAGTGGGGCTGATCCCTGAGAACGAACTCTCCGGTTCCATGGGGGTGGAGATGAACCGCGTCACGTCCGGTCCCATTGTAAATGAGAGCCTGGAGACCAGTGTGGAAGGCGTTTTTGCCTGCGGCAACGTGCTCCATGTCCATGATCTGGTGGATTTTGTGTCCGAGGAAGCGGCGGCAGCGGGAAAGAATGCGGCCAGGTATGTGATGGAGGGAGAGATGGACCGCCAGGGCCAGGAAATTAACCTTAAGGCCGTGGACGGCGTGCGCTATACCGTGCCATGTACCGTGAATCCACAACGCATGGAGGATACCCAGGTGGTCAGGTTCCGTGTGGGGAATGTTTATAAGAACTGCTATATCGGAGTATATTTTGATGATGAACAGGTGATGCACAGAAAACGTCCGGTTATGGCTCCCGGTGAGATGGAGGAGATTAAACTGGAAAAGGAGAAATTACTATTGCATCCGGAACTTAAGACCATTACAATAAAGGTAGAGGAGGCATAGACCATGGAAAAGAGAGAACTTATCTGTATTGGCTGTCCCATGGGCTGTCCTCTGACCGTGGAACTGGAAGGCGGAGAGATCCTCAGCATTACAGGGCATACCTGCAGGCGTGGGGAGGTATATGCCAGGAAGGAGGTTACCAATCCCACCAGGATCGTCACATCCACAGTGGATGTGGAGGGCGGAAAGGTGGCAAGGGTTTCCGTTAAGACAAAAGAGGATATACCGAAGGAGAAGATCTTCCAGTGCGTGAAGGCGTTAAAGGGAGTAACCGTAAAGGCACCTGTGCATATTGGCGATGTGATCGTAGCCAATGTGGCTGATACGGGAGTGGACATTGTAGCTACCAGGGATGCGTGAGCAGACAGTCGGCAGCCGCCCTTTAGGCGGATGCCGGCTTCCTGTGGTTTAAGGAAGGGCCTTTTCGTGGGCGGTTCGTGCCTGTGGGCGGTTTGTGCCTATGAATGGTCCGTATCCGGGCATGCTCCCGGGAAGTAACTGAGAATAAGCCGTAATAGGCGGCCTTGAGTAAAGGAGGACTTTACATGGAGAAAAAGCAGCTTGATATCAACAATATGAACGGCATGACGGAAGAAGAGGATAAAACATGCGGTCTCAATGATATGAACTGTGTTGCGGATGAGGAAGATAAGACATGCGGCCTCAATGACATGAACTGCGTTGGTGATGATGAGGACAAGACATGCGGCCTTAACGACATGAACTGTTTAGGCGAATAGGTACGGGAACAGGGACAACAGGCAGAGGCTCCGGGGGGAGCCCCTGCTTTGTGCAGTAGTATGAGTGTTTGCAAGGGTATTTGCCGGACTGAAAATAACAAAAGGGGGTTTTCGCAATATGAAGAAATTTATTAATGACGTAGGGCTGGTAGAGGAACAGATGATCCAGGGCATGGTTAAGGCGTATCCGCAGTATCTGAGAAAGCTGGATTGCGGCAACGTTGTGGTGCGCGCTCATAAAAAGGAGGGCAGGGTTGCACTGATCAGCGGCGGAGGCAGCGGCCATGAGCCGGCGCACGGCGGATTTGTGGGAACTGGAATGCTGGATGGGGCCGTAGCAGGAGCGGTGTTCACATCACCCACACCGGATCAGATCTACGAAGGCATCAAGGCGGTTGCCACTGACGCAGGCGTGCTGATGGTGGTAAAGAACTACACAGGGGATGTGATGAACTTTGAGATGGCTGCTGAGATGGCCGAGATGGAAGGCATCACGGTAAAACATGTGGTTACAAATGATGATGTTGCGGTAAAGGATAGTCTTTACACCATAGGGCGCAGAGGGGTGGCCGGAACCATTTTCGTACATAAGATTGCAGGAGCCCTGGCTGAGGCAGGCGGAACCCTGGATGAGGTCCGGGCAGTTGCCCAGAAGGTGATCGACAATGTAAGGACCATGGGCGCGGCTGCCGGTCCCTGTACTGTTCCGGCAGCAGGCAAGCCGGGATTTGAACTGGCAGAGGATGAGATGGAGGTGGGCATTGGCATACACGGTGAGCCGGGAACCCACCGGGAGCCGATGAAAACGGCGGATGAGACAGTGGATCTGCTGCTGGCTCAGATCCTGGCTGATCTGGATTATACGGGTTCTGAGGTTGCGGTGATGATCAATGGCGCAGGAGCCACTCCTCTCATGGAGCTGTTTATCATTAATAACAGGGTAGCGGATGTGCTGGCTGAAAAAGGGATCAAAGTCTATAAGACAATGGTGGGAGAGTATATGACCTCCATTGAGATGCAGGGCTTTTCCATTTCCCTTCTGCGTCTGGACAATGAATTAAAGGAGCTGTTGGACGCACCGGCAGACACACCGGCATGGAGATAGAGATATCGTATATCCCCGCCTGTTATGGGCGGGGATTTTAAAGCATGTTTGTAAATTGCCGCAGCTGAAGGGTTTGGATTGGAACGGCTATGCGGTTTGAAATAAACAGAGAGGTGGAATATCATGGCAGACAGCAGCAAAGTTTTAGAGATCATCAGGGCAATTGGTCTTAAGATGGAAGAAGAAAAGGAATATCTTACAGAGCTGGACCAGCCGATCGGCGACAGCGACCATGGGATTAACCTGGCGCGCGGTTTTGGGGCGGTGGAAGGCAAACTGGATTCCCTGGAGGGCAAGGATATCGGCACCATTTTAAAGATGGTGGGAATGACGCTTGTCTCCACAGTGGGCGGAGCTTCGGGGCCTTTATACGGAACAGCCTATATGAAGGCAGGAATGGTTCTGGCCGGGAAGAATGAGATGGATATAACTGATTTTCTGGCTATGATGAAGGCGGCAGTGGAGGGCGTGATGCAAAGAGGCCATGCCACGGTGGAGGAAGCCACCATGCTGGATGCCATGGTACCGTCCCTTACAGCTATGGAGACGGCTGCCGGTGAAGGAAAAAGTACGGTGGAAGTGCTGGGGGAGGGTGTGAGAGCAGCCTGGGCCGGCGCTGAGCACACCAAGGATCTGGTTGCCACCAAGGGACGGGCAAGTTATGTGGGCGAACGTGGGCTGGGACATCAGGATCCAGGTGCAACCTCCTATTCCTATATGCTGGAGACCATTGCCCGGCTTGTTGGATGATGAGGCGGACTGCTTAAGGCGCACAGATGGATAGATTATGCCATGCGGGTCATGGCGTGTGCCTGGTATAAGTAGCCGGGGAGTAGTTGGAACAAAATAATATCCCTTTGAAAGGAGCAGGTTGATATATGGTAGGTTTTGTGATCGTGTCCCACAGTGAGAATCTGGCCAAGAGTGTGGTGGAACTGACATCCATCATGGCCCCAAGCGCGAAGATCGCCCAGGCGGGAGGCATGGACGATGGAGGATTCGGCACCAGCTTTGAGAAGATCCAGGCAGCCATTGAATCCGTCTATTCAGATGACGGCGTTCTGGTGCTGATGGACATGGGAAGCGCTGTGATGACAACGGAAATGGTAATAGAAACCTATGAAGGCAAAAAGGTGGAAATGGTAGACTGTCCTCTGGTGGAGGGCGCTGTGGTTGCCACCATTAATTCTGTGGGCGGTATGAGTTTTGAAGCTATTAAA
The DNA here is from genome assembly GCF_000954015.1 of Clostridium sp. FS41. Lineage (NCBI taxonomy): Bacteria > Bacillati > Bacillota > Clostridia > Eubacteriales > Clostridiaceae > Clostridium > Clostridium sp. FS41. Next base: position 59,226 of record NZ_JYHN01000064.1, on the reverse strand, counting down.
AAGGCTCTGGCAGGAGTTGGGACTTCCAGGAAGTTCTGATGGTTATGTGTCGGAACCCTGTTGAGGAAAGCCCCTTGGGGATGAGAGGATCAAAGGAGACAGCTGAGCAGACCAGGTATTGGAAACATAAAGCCTGTGCTGGCTCAGTTGTCTTCTTTTGTAAAAGCCAGATTATCCTTGACACCTACAAAAAGTAGGTGTACACTGAGATTAGTACCTACAAATTGTAGGTGAAAGGAGCTGGGGTTATGGAAAAGGGAACATCACTGCCGGATACACAGTTGGAGGTTATGCAGGTCATATGGGATAAGGGCGGAACCATCATGTTCGGTGAACTGAGCGAGGAACTGGAGGACAGGGGAAGGGAATGGAAGCCGAATACGGTGTTGACCCTGCTTTCACGGCTGGCTGAGCGGGGGATGATCACCGTATGTAAGCGGGGCAGGCTCAACGAATATACTGCCCGGGTTACAAGGGAGGAATATCAACAGAAGCAGGCGTGTATTCTGGTGGAGCGGGTGTTTGGCGGAGATACCAGGCATCTGATCTCTGCCCTTGTAAAGCAGGATTACCTGACAAAAGAGGACTATGATGAGCTGAAGGCATTCTGGGAAAAGGAGGGAGAGGGAACATGAATCCATGGATAAAAGCAGTTCTGTCACTGTCCCTTTCGGGAGCCCTGCTGACGCTTATCCTTCTGGCAGCCACCAGGATTTTTGGAAAACAGCTGGGCCGCAGGTGGCAGTATTACGTGTGGTTTTTGGCGGTTCTGCGCTTTATGCTGCCCGTGGCCGGACCTGTGAATCTTATGAGGCAGGTGTTTGAACCGTCCGTTAACTTAAAAGAGATAAGCGCGCCCTGGGGTGAAGGGCAGGAGACGGCTGGCGGCAGTGAGATTTGGAACCATTATGGGGAGGATCCTTTAGGTGAAACGGGAGGAGATGCGGTACAAGCCGGTGGAAACGGCACTGCGGTAATCCCGGCATGGAATGGAACCGGAGGCGCAGCGATCACAGCAGGACCGGTCATGGGCTATCAGCTGCTTTTCGCTGCACTTTGGATCATTGTGGGTCTCGGATCATTGGCCAGGAAAATACTGGGGTATTCACGGGCCGTGAGATACCTTGGGGCGAAGGCGGAACCGGCGGACAGATTCAAGGAAGCATTTGAGCATGCATGCCGTGACTTGGGAATGGATCACAAGCCTAAGCTGCTTGCCGGCCGGGGGCTGCCGTCTCCCATGGCAGTGGGGATCATGCGCCCGTTGGTGGTGATCCCGGCGGATTTTCCGGAGGATCAGGCATATTATGTATTCCTTCACGAACTCAGACATGTGCGCCAGAGGGATGCCCTCTATAAATGGGCAGTTGAACTGGCAGTGTGTATCCACTGGTTTAATCCCATGGTGTATGTACTGCGCCGGGAGACGGCCCGGGCATGTGAACTGGCCTGTGATGAGGCGGTGGTCCGGGTTCTGGGGGATGGGCAGCGGCGCATTTACGGAAGCGTGCTGCTGGACACCTTAGGCCGGAGCATGATGTATGCCGGGACGGCAGACAGGCCTGTAATGACCCTGTCCCTGGGTGAAAACGCAAAATGGATGAAGGAAAGGCTGGGGGATATCATGGATCGATCAAAAAGGAGAAAAAGACATCTGTATGCATCGCTGGCACTGACAGCCATACTTGCAGGCGGAGGGATCTTGTGCGGGTTTGCACCTGCCGGACAGAACATGGCTGCTGGCGGGGGATCTGCGGATCGCATACGGCCGGCCGGCATATGGGCTGCTGCAAGATCTGTTACCTTAAATTCCGGCTTAATGGAAGAAAAAAGACTTTTAAAACTTGCAGGGACAGTGGAAGAAAGCCAAAAAACAGATCCTTCAGAAGACAAAATAAGCTGGAACAGCGAAGATATCATACGGCGCCCGGGCCAGACAAGGTTCCATTCAATGCTGGTGTGGAAGGAAGGCTATATTATGGGGCTGGCATGGAATGTGGACGCATCCAAGTATGATACGGTCCGCCAGATAGATGGAAAGACGGTCTGCTTTGTTCAGAAAGCAGCCTCCTACGCAGACCATGCCCCTGTGGTGAATGCGATCAGGGCAGCTTTGAGGGATACCAAGGACACGGGGGATATGAAGCCCGGTGAAGTGGTGGTTCTGGGAGTAGACGGGCCCTTTGGGGAAACGGCGGACCAGCTGGCACAGAAGTTTTACAAGGCTGACAATATCACGTATTACATGGCGGTTTTAAAAAGCGCCGGCAGGGAGACATGTGAATCCATCATAGAACAGTCTTATGCAGATGACCGGGTGGAGTATTTTGCTTCAACCTTGGGAAATGATGCACAGATTTCCCGGGATGTGATAGCGGCTGTTGCAAAGAGGGCTGCGCAGGATAATAAGGCGGAGTTCTTCTCCATAGCCGCCGGTGAACTTCCCCATTCCATTTTGGGAGAGTATGCCATGGATGCCTATAATGGAAACAATATGGAAATCTTCTATTTGTCATGTGTGGGGCTGACTTCAGAGCAGGCAGAAGCGATCGCACTAAGGGCGTATGAGGATGACCGCATGGAATACTTATATGCTGTGGCCAATCAACTGACAGAAGGCCAGCGCAGGGAACTGCGTGAACGTGCAAAAAAGGACGGTAAGACCTCCTTCTGGTATGCGCTGCCGTAAGAGCGCGGCGCTGATCCGGGAATTTCTGGTCTCACTCGTCCCCTGTGATGGTTACGATCATTTTATTGGGCAGGCATACAATGGTGTCGCTGCTTAAGTGCTTTTTGCCCTGGTGCACACAGACCTTATCGGGGCAGCTGGCTTCACTGCACCAGATCTCGCCGTCCCTGACAATGAGATGGTTTGTCCCTTTGTTGGCGCCCGTGACAGTAAGTTCCGTGTCCCTGCTTAGATCAAGGGTTTCCACTACCTTGCCGTCCACGGTGATCTGCGCGGTAACGGCCGGTTTTTTGTGGGAAATATAATTAAATCCAAATAGGGCCGCGGCGATCAGCAGGATGGCTGCGGCCAATATAAGATCACGTTTACCTGATAGTTTCATTATTCTGCTGCCTGTTTCAGGCATTCCTCCACTCCGTTGATAAAGGGATATACATTAATGCTGACCGTGGAAATGGCGTCAGTGGCATAACCCTCCTGGTTGGCAAGGCCCTCTACTTTCTGGTGTTCGATCACATATTTTCCAACTGAATCAGCCTGGGCTTTCCAGGTGGGTCCATTGTCGGTCATGACATACTGGCCGTCCATGCTCAGTTTTTGTTTGCCATTGCCCTCGGCATCAAAGGAATCCCAGACACAGGACACGATAATACCATTGGACACCGTGATGGTGGTACGGTCTTTATAGCCCTTGGAGTCCGGTTCCGGGACTTCGTAGACGTAAGTTCCGTCAGCGAGTGGGACTTCGGGCTGATTTGTGGTAATTGGGCCTTTCATTGCATGGTATAGAGGGTTTGACACTGCGATGACAGCAAGTGACATAACAGCCATGACAGCAATGCCGATGGCGCTTTTTACAGATGGCGTCATTGTTTTTCTGCTCATAATTACTCTCCTGGAAATTCATTATTTTTTGCCGTTTTATTGGGATATCGGCACATTGTTTATTTTATCACAATTGTAGATGTTATACAATAAAATTTACCTGTAAGTTTAAACCATTAGAATCACTAACAGGGACAGAATAAATAACCGATCAGCCAAAGAGTATGGTATAATAAAATCATGTACAGCGGAGGGGGGATTTGAGGATGGATGATCGGGAGCAGAGGGCGGGGCAGGAGGACAGACCGGTGGAAAGGCCGGAGCTTTTGCCTAAAAGAGGATACAGGGAAGGGCCCACCTTGGCCAAGTGTGCAATCATCCTTGTTTTTATTCTTGGCTTCATCTATATGTCCCCCTCCTGCAGCCGCAGGATGACGGTCCGGTTTGTGATCGGTCCGGGACAGACGGGGGAGGCTGATCCGGGAGAGCAGTATTATCAGGATGGGGATTATGAGAAGGCGGCTGAGTATTACCAGGAGGCAGTGGATCGTATATTTGCCCAGGGCGGCCGGTTTAAGCCTGAGAATGGACCGCTCTACTACCGGCTGGGAGTTATATACTACGAATTGGGCAGCTATGAGCAGGCCATCAAATACCTGAATGAATGTGCGGATGTGGACCAGCGCACCTCCAACACAGAGGAACTGGCCTGGGATTATTTTGTGATCGGGAGGGTGTACAGGGAGGCTGGAGATTGTGGGGCATCAATTGATTATTACCAGAAGGGCCTGAAAGCCATCAAAAAAGTCAGCGGAAAACATTCAGGAGATACGGCTGAGTTCCTTATTGGCCTGGGAGATTCGTACAAGAAGAATGATGAGTATGACAAGGCGCTGGATTCCTATTTGCAGGCGCTGGAACTATATAAGGAAAAACAGTCTGATCCGACCTGGATCTATATAAGGCTGGCCAGGGTCTATGATAAAATGGGAGAGGATGGGACGGCGGAGGAATATTATCACACAGCGGCCCTGTCCGGGAACGCAGACAATTATACAAGGGGAGTGATACGGTTTAATCTGGGTATACTGTACCAGAAAATGGGCAGAGGGCAGGAGGCATTTACCCTGTATCAGGAAGCGCTGGAACTGATCAACAGAGACGGAGGATATGAGGCGGCGGAATCCTCCGTGCGGTCCTATCTGGCAATTGCCTATGCGGATACAGAACATGATCTGAATAACGCCATCCTGTATGCTGTCTCAGCCTGCAGGATACGGGAGAAACTGGCATCCCCCCATTTGGAGGACCAGAAGAGTCTGGAGGAATTTAAGGACCAGCTAAAGGGATATTATCAGGAGTCCACCGGTGATAGGACGGAGGAAGGATTTGAGGAGTGGTATGGGAAGCAGATGGAAAATCCTCTGTAATTCACATGGGATCCATGCTATACTGAGTATATTTGAAAACAAAGGACAGGCAGGGGTGTTTTATGATCAGCAGGAAGGAAAAGGAAACAACAAGGAGGGGACAGGCAGTATCCACAAAAAGGACAGCGCTGTTCGGACTTTTGATTGCCCTGGCGTTTGTGCTGGGGTATGTGGAGTCCCTGATACCGGTTTATCTGGGGGCGCCCGGGGTAAAGCTGGGACTGGCCAACCTGGTCACCATGATAACCCTGTACTGTATGGGAGTAAAAGCAGCCATTGCAGTGAATGTGGTGCGGATCTTTTTGTCGGGGTTTACCTTCGGGCCTGCCTCCGCCATCCTTTTTAGTCTGGCCGGAGCTGCGTTCAGCCTGACCGTGATGGCGGTGTGCAGGAAATTCCGCCTGTTTGGCATGGTGGGAGTCAGCATACTGGGGGGAGTGGCCCACAACATCGGGCAGTTTTTGATGGCTGCCTTTGTGGTCCACACCTTTGGCGTGTTCTCATACCTTCCGGTGCTTCTGGCAGCAGGGACTGTGGCAGGCGCCCTGATTGGACTGCTGGGGGGGATGGTTGTGCAGCGGATCAGCCGTGTCATCAGAGAAATTTGATATAAATGCTAAGAAAATGCCATTGTCATGGATTTGTGCAAGGGATATAATAAATAGGAATAAAAAATGGAGGGTGCTGTTATGGTTTATGAAGCAATTAAGGGACTGGTACAGTATGGCCTGGATACAGGGCTGATAAGTGAGGTGGACGCTGTCTACGCCAGGAACCAGATCCTGGATGTAATGAAGATGGATGAATACCAGGAACCCACGGAGGATGCAGCGGCAGGCAGTCTGGAGGATATTCTGAAAGCCCTGATGGATCATGCCCATGAGACCGGCGCACTGGAGGATGACAGCATTGTATACAGGGACTTATTTGATACAAAGCTGATGAACTGCCTGATGCCAAGACCCAGTGAGGTGGTCCGGGAATTTTGGGACCATTATAAGGTATCCCCGGAGGAGGCCACCAACTGGTACTATAAGCTGAGCCAGGATTCGGATTACATACGCCGTTACCGCATTGTAAAGGATATGAAATGGACAACAAAGACCCGGTACGGTACGCTGGATATCACCGTTAACCTGTCCAAGCCGGAGAAGGATCCCAAGGCCATTGCAGCTGCCAAGCTTGCCAAACAGAGCGGCTATCCAAAGTGCCAGCTGTGTATGGAGAATGTGGGATATGCGGGCCGCACCAACCATCCGGCCAGGAATAACCACAGGATCATACCAGTCACCATCAATGACAGCCAGTGGGGATTCCAGTACTCCCCTTATGTGTATTATAATGAGCATTGTATTGTATTCAACGGACAGCATATCCCCATGAAGATCGACCGGGCTGCCTTTAGGAAGCTGTTTGATTTTATTAAGCAGTTTCCCCACTATTTTCTTGGCTCCAATGCGGATCTTCCCATTGTGGGCGGCTCCATTTTAAGCCACGACCATTTCCAGGGCGGACATTACACCTTTGCCATGGCAAGGGCTGCCATAGAGAAGCATTTTACATTAAAAGGGTTTGAGGATGTGGAGGCGGGGATCGTGTTCTGGCCCATGTCCGTGCTGAGGCTGCGTGCCAAGGATGCTGACCGGCTCATTGAGCTGGGGGACCGGGTCCTTCAGGCGTGGAGGGCATACACGGATGAAGACGCATTCGTCTTTGCCCAGACAGACGGTGAGCCCCACAACACCATTACGCCCATTGCCAGAAAGGTCCAGGATATGTATGAACTGGATCTGGTGCTGCGCAATAACATCACTACGGATGAGTTCCCCCTGGGTGTATACCATCCCCATCAGGAACTGCACCATATTAAGAAGGAAAACATCGGCCTGATCGAGGTCATGGGTTTGGCGGTACTTCCTTCCAGGCTGAAGACAGAGCTGGCTGAGCTGGGACAGTATATAATAGAAGGAAGAGATATCCGCAGCAATGGAACCCTGGAAAAACACGGGGATTGGGTGGAGGAGTTCCTTCCTAAATATGAGGAAAAAGGTATTGCGGTCACATCTGAGAATGTGCAGGACATCCTTCAGGAGGAAGTGGGGCACGTGTTTGCCAGAGTTCTGGAGGATGCAGGTGTTTACAAATGCGATACCAAGGGACGTGAGGCATTTGGAAAGTTCCTGAAAAGCGTGGGATTTGCAGAGTGCTGACCGTATTGTTTGATAGGGAAAACGATAGATAAAATAACTTATATGAATATGAAATCATAAAAAAGGAGTGCAGGATCATGTTGGATGAGAGATGGGTATTCCACGGGGATACAGAGGCCGTTAAGGCAGGAGAGGGAGTTGTGAGAAGGGTTTTGGCTTACAGCAAAGACCTGATGTGTGTTGAGAATACATTTGAAAAAGGCGCGGTGGGCAGCCTGCACCATCATCCCCACACTCAGATCACATATGTGGTAAGCGGTGAGTTTGAGTTTAATATAGAGGGTGAGAAGAGGATCGTGAAGGCCGGTGATACCATGCTTAAGATGGATGGGGTGGAACATGGCTGCGTCTGCCTGGAGGCGGGGATCCTTTTGGATATCTTTACTCCCATGCGCGAGGATTTTGTATGATCTGTCCCCTGTACTATCTGTAAACTGAGAGTGCCATGCACTGAAAATGCTCCTTCCCGGAGTGTGCACCTGGATTGTGCCAGGCGCCCGGGGAGGAGCATTTTGCTGCTTTTACACGTGTATGTTGGAGACAGTTACTTTTCTGTGTGGGGAAGCCGTCCTCTGAGGAACCGCTTTTTCAGCTCGCTGAGGCTGAATGGGATCAGGGGATAGATATAACTCTTTCCTGCAATGGTCCTGTTAAATACAATGGCGCATATGGTCAGTATGGTGCCGATGGCATACCCCCAGATATTGATAATTGAGGTCAGGATTAGTATGATGATACGCATGAACTTCATGGCGTAACCCAGTTCAAAGCTGGCCTGGGAATAGTTGGCAATGGTCACAAAGGCCATGTAGAGCATGGTTTCACTGTTGAACCAGCCTGATTTTACCGCATACTCACCCAGTACGATACCGGCGATCACACTGAGAGGGGTGGTCAGCATGCTGGGGGTGTTCACAGCAGCCAGGCGCAGTCCGTCTATGGCAAATTCCAGTATGAGCAGCTGCCATATCAGGGGCACGTTCAGTGGATCCGATACCCGGATAAAGGCCAGCCAATCCGGAATATATCCGGGATTCTGCATCAGCAGAAGCCATGTGGGCGTCAGCATCAGGGAGAGGATGGAGATGGTCATTCTGGAAAGCCGCAGGTAGGTGCCTGTGATGGGCGGAAAATAGTAATCGTCCGCTTCCTCTATGATGTCGAACACGGAGGATGGAAGGATCATGGCTGAAGGGGAATTGTCCACCAGGATGATGACGTTGCCTTCCAGCACAGAGGCAGCAGCCGTGTCCGGCCGTTCCGAAAATTTGAATTTTGGAAACGGGTTAAACCATTTATAGGGAAAAAGACACTCGGCCAAACTTTCTTGGTTCATGGTCAGGGCATCTACCTTCAGGTTTTTAATCCGTTCCTTAATCTTGGCCAGGAGCTGTTTATCCACCCTGTTTTCCATATAACAGATGGCGATGTCGGTGTGGGAGCTTTCACCCGTACTCATGATTTCCATGGTCAGCTTGGGGTCACGGATCCGCCTCCGGATCAGGGCGGTGTTAAAGATCAGTGTCTCCACAAATCCGTCCCTGGACCCCCTCAGGACCTTATCCTTTTCAGGCTCACTCACCCCTCGGGAAGGGTAGGTGCGGCAGTCGATGGTAAGGCATTTGTCATAACCGTCAATAAAAAGGCATGAGACACCGGACAAAAGCTGGGTGATCATGTCTGTATCATTGGTCAGAAGTCCGATCTCTCCATAGGGCAGGTATTGTTTGGAAAATGCATGTGCATCTTCCGGCATGGACTCGGGCTTGATGGTGGAAAATGCCTGCAGTATCTTTAACAGGGAATCATCCTTGGTGAAGCCATCTATAAAATACAGGCAGGCCTCCCGTCCGCCGATGTGAATCACACGGTATACCACATCAAAATTCGTCTGAACATTCAGCTTTTCATGAAGGTAGGTAATATTGTCTTTTAAATTTTGGGAAAATTCCATTGTTTCTTCCTTTCTGCGCGACTTCAGATGAAAAAAATACATAATGTTAGTATGTACCAAAGAGGTGTGATTATACATGAATACATATGTCGTTGGCAGGGGGACAGCTGGAAGAATTTTATATAAAAATGCCTTTGGAAGGGAATGGATTATGTTAATGTGCACAAAAAAGATTGACAAATCATGGGAACGGTGTTATAGTGTCCATGTAAGAAGCACAAAGGAGTGCCTTACGGGTTTTTGTTTGGTATGGGGATGCCAAATAAACTAATAGTGTGACGGTTTTGATCGTGACTGAGAGCTGCCTTCTGTGGGGGAAGGGCAGCTCCCTTTTTTTATTTAAAAATTGGCTGCCTTGTCCACTGAGAGTACCATAAAGTTAAACACATGTATCTTTTAGCTTGTGCCTACATCAGATGTTTGTCTTCCAAAGACCGTGAAGGTTGCAGTATGCATAGGCTGCCACCGGGGAATCTCCCTGTTCCAGGGTAAAGTGTGCCACGGGCTCGCAGTCAGAGTTCAGGCAGACACGCATGGTACATCCGGCTTTTGTTGTCAGGCATACCCACCCAATGCTGTGATCTTCGCCCATGGGGTGGAAGATCTCGCCCACCTTAACTGTGACGTGAAGCCCGTCTGTTTCCACCAGAGGGAGATGTTTTTCGCTTGCACCCTCGGTCATACCCGGTTCCAGCACCTCAAAGGGCTTGCAGGTATCGGGCAGAGCAGCGCCCGGAGCGCCGCAAAGAGCTTCCAGCACCACAATATGGTTCTTATCAGTAAGGAATACAGGTTCTGTTTTAATCTCCGCTTTCATGTGAATCCTCCATTCTGTTCTCATATTCTTCGTTTAAGCCGTTTATCTATCTGTTTCAAACACCTTTTAGTTTTCCTGAATCCACAGTATCTATACATGAGGCCCATAAGTTTCTATTGACATATTTCCTACAGGAATAGTATGATAATCATATGTGGATATTTTATACATCAACTACAAATACTAAACCAAAAGGACGTGAAGATATATGTTAGTTTCGACAAAAGGGCGCTATGCCCTGCGCACCATGGTGGACCTGGCGGTCCATGGGGATGGGGAACCGGTAAAGATAAAGGATATTGCAAACCGCCAGGGTATTTCCGGTAAGTATCTGGAACAGATCATATCCATCCTGTCCAGGGCCGGTTATGTGCGCAGTATCCGGGGAAACCAGGGCGGATATTACCTTTCAAAGCCCGCGGCGGAATACACGGTGGGCATGATACTCAGGGTTACAGAGGGAAGCCTTGCGCCGGTGGACTGCTTAAGCGGTGAGGATAATCCGTGCACAAGGCAGCTGGACTGTGTAACCCTCAGATTGTGGAGGGAGCTGGATGAAGCTATCAAGGGAGTGGTGGACCGGTATACACTGGAGGATCTGGTCCAGTGGCGGAAGAATATGAAAGATAATTATGTCATATAATGTAGCAGTTTAGGGCAGCAGGAGGAATTATGAAAAGTCTCAGGCGTATTTCCGCCTTCGTTAATAAATGGAAAAAGGACAGACGCGTCAGGCTGGGGATCACACTGGCCGCGGTTATCCTCTCTGCGCTGGTCCAGGCATATGCTTTGCAGGTGTTTGTCCGGTCCGCAGGCATTATTTCCGGTGGATTTACCGGAATCGCCATGCTGATCGAGCGTCTGGGAGGCCTGTGGGGGCTTACTATTCCCATGCAGATAACCATGCTTTTGATGAATATTCCCGTGGCTTTTATGTGCTGTAAGGGGATCAGCGTTCGCTTTACCGTGTTTTCCCTGGCGCAGGTATTTTTAAGCAGTGTATTCCTGCAGATATTCAGCTTTACGCCCATATTTACAGATGAAGTACTGAACGTGATATTCGGCGGGGTCATTTTTGGAAGTGCCATTGTCATTGCCCTAAGGGGAAATGCCTCCAGCGGAGGCACTGATTTTATCGCCCTTTTTGTTTCCAACCGCACCGGACAGTCTATCTGGAGCTATGTGTTTTTCGGCAATGCCATCATGTACTGTTTTTACGGCTCCATATTCGGATGGAAGTATGCCGGCTACTCCATTATCTTCCAGTTCATTTCCACAAGGATGATCTCCGCCTTCCATCACAGGTATGAGCTGGTGACACTTCAGGTTACCACCATCAAAGGGCCGGAGGTGGTGGAGGCATATATCAGCCGTTTCAGGCATGGTATGTCCTGCGTGGAGGCCATGGGTGGTTACAGCAAAAAGAAGATGTATCTGCTCAACACAGTCATATCAGCCTACGAGGTAAATGACGCGGTCCATGTGATGCAGGAAGCGGATGAGCATGTGATCATCAATGTGCTGAAGACACAGCAGTTTGTGGGACGGTTTTACAGGGCGCCGTTGGAATAAAGATGCCGGGCCGGCCATGGGCCGGCTCAGTCCAGGCCGCAGATATCCCGGACGATCTGACCTGCGATGAGAAGCCCCGCCACCGGGGGGACAAAGGAGATGCTGCCCGGTGTCGCCCGGCGGTTTCCTGTGTCCTCCTCAGCCGGACCTGGGGTGAGGGGAGGCTCGGGAGACCAGCAAACCTTGAGATGGCTGATATTCCTGGCTTTCAGTTCCTTGCGCATGACCCGGCACAGGGGGCATACGGAGGTTTGTGAAATGTCGGATATGCTGAACAGCTCCGGATGCAGCTTATTGCCGGTGCCCATGGAGGAGATGATGGGGATCCCGTTCTCCTGGGCATAGGAGACCAGTGCCAGTTTAGCGGTCACTGTGTCAATTGCATCCAGAATATAGGACAAACGGTCAGATGGTTCCATCTGGCTTTTTATTGTTTCAAAAAGAGTATCCAGGTTCTGGGGAAGCACGAACTGCTCACTGGTGACCACCCGGGTATCGGGACTTAAGTCGGCAATCTTTTCTTTCATGACCTGTGTTTTCGGCCGTCCAATGGTGCTGTGCATTGCAATACTCTGCCTGTTGATGTTGGTCAGGGATACGGTATCATTGTCAACCAGTACCAGCCTGCCCACACCGCATCTGGCCAGGGCCTCAATGGCATGGGAACCCACGCCCCCCACGCCGAATACAACTACGGTGGCAGCTTTCAGGGACATGATACCCTGGGAACCTATGAGCATTTCTGTTCTGGAAAATTCATTGATCATTTTATGATTACTCCTGTGCGAACTTTTTTGTTTTCAACGATTGTACATCAGTTTCGTGCAAATGTAAACAGAATGTGTATGGGATCATGTACAGGACGCGTGTATGATTGGGGGTGTCATGCGGAAAACTTTTATGATATAATGTGCAGGTAGACAAAGTACCATGCTATGACGCAAAGAACTAAGTACACACATGAAGAACTAGGTACGTAATAAGTTATGGAGGCCGTAATATGAGAGATGGATTCATAAGGGTAGCGGCAGTCACGCCGAAGATCAGGGTGGCTGACCCGGAATATAATGCGCAGCAGATAATTGATCTGATCCATCAGGGATACAGCAGAGGCGTGAAGCTTATGGTATTCCCTGAACTGTGTCTCACTGCATACACCTGCAGCGACCTGTTTTTCCAGTCCTCGCTGTTAGAAGGAGCAAGGAAAGAACTGGGACGCATCATCAGCGCCACAAAGGACAAGGATATCCTGGTGTTTCTTGGTATGCCCTGGGAGCGGGAAGGGAAACTTTATAACGTGGCTGCGGTCATACAGGGGGGACGGCTTCTGGGCTTAGTGCCCAAGAAGAGCCTTCCCAATTACTCTGAATTTTACGAGGCCCGCCATTTTTGTCCGGGCAATGAAACCCCTGTTTTTGTCCCATGGGAGGACAGGCAGGTGCCCATGGGCACGAATCTGCTGTTCAGGTGCACCAATATGAAGGGGTTTACTGTGGGTGCGGAAATCTGTGAGGATGTATGGGTACCCTGTCCGCCCAGTATACGGCATTGCCTGGCAGGGGCAACGGTCATAGTCAACTGCTCAGCCAGTGATGAGACAACGGGCAAGGATGTGTACCGCCATGAGCTGATCTGCAGCCAGTCCGCAAGGCTGGTATGCGGTTACGTATATGCCAATGCCGGGGAGGGGGAATCCACCCAGGATCTGGTGTTCGGAGGACAGAATATCATTGCGGAGAATGGAAACTGCCTGGTGGAATCCCGGCGTTTTATCAATGAGAGTATCTGTGCGGATCTGGATGTGGAACGGCTCTGCAGTGAGCGCAGGCGAATGACCACATTCCCGTCACCGGATGATGCCAGGAAAGAGGGCAGCTATATGATCGTGGATTTTGAACTGTCTTTAAAGGACGGCGATGACCGCAGCGCTCAGGCTGCCCAGGCATACGGACTGTCCGGCACAGGCAAGGATATCCTGCGTTTTGTTGACCCGGCTCCCTTTGTGCCTCATGATGAGAGACAGCGCAGCCGCCGCTGCGAAGAGATCCTGTCCATCCAGGCCATGGGGCTGAAAAAGCGTCTGGAGCATACAGGATGCCAGCACGCGGTGGTGGGGCTTTCAGGGGGACTGGATTCTACTCTGGCATTACTTGTGACTGTCAGGGCATTTGATTCCCTTAAGATCCCCAGGAGCAATATCCACTGTGTCACCATGCCCTGTTTTGGAACCACGGACAGAACCTATCATAATGCATGCACCATGGCTGCAAAGGTGGGGGCTGAACTGAAGGAGATCAATATACGGCAGGCCGTGAGCCAGCATTTTACCGATATCGGGCAGGATATGGACAATCATGATGTAACATATGAGAACAGCCAGGCCAGGGAGAGGACCCAGGTCCTGATGGATATTGCCAACCAGGTGGGCGGACTTGTGATCGGAACAGGGGACATGTCGGAGCTGGCCCTGGGATGGGCCACCTACAACGGCGACCATATGTCCATGTACGGGGTCAATGCCTCGGTGCCTAAAACTTTGGTGCGTCATCTGGTGCGCTATTATGCGGATACCTGTAATGAGCAGGAACTGTCAGAGGTGCTCATGGATGTGCTGGACACTCCGGTAAGTCCGGAGCTTCTGCCGCCTGAGGACGGACAGATTTCACAGAAAACAGAGGACCTGGTGGGGCCTTATGAGCTTCATGACTTCTATCTTTATTATATCCTTCGGTACGGTTATGCACCGGCCAAGATTTACCGGATGGCCCTTCAGGCTTTTAAGGGACAGTATGACAGGGAGACCATATTAAAGTGGATGAAGGTATTTTACCGCAGGTTCTTCAGCCAGCAGTTTAAGCGCTCCTGCCTGCCGGACGGTCCTAAGGTGGGATCGGTGGCAGTATCCCCCAGAGGAGATCTGCGTATGCCCAGCGATGCCTGCAGCCGGCTGTGGATGGAGGAACTGGAGAAGATTCACTGATAAGGAGAAATTGACAGATGATTAACAGTACGTCCAATAAGCAGGTAAAACGTGTGGTGAATTTAAGGACCAGGGCCAAAGCCCGAAGGGAAGAAGGCGTGTACGTGGTGGAAGGACTGCGTATGTGCAGGGAACTCCCGCCGGGAGATGTGGACAGCATGTTTGTAACCGAGGGGTTTGCAGCAAACCGGGAAAATAAAACGTGGCTGTCGGCATATTCATATGAGACAGTGACTGATATTGTGATGGGGGTAATGGCGGATACGCAGACGCCTCAGGGCGTTCTGGCAGTTGTCAGGCAGAAAAAGTATACCCTGGATGATATTCTTAAGGGACCGGGATCAGGAAAGAGGTTGGCTATTATGATCCTGGAAACCCTTCAGGATCCTGGAAACCTGGGAACCATTATCAGGGCCTCGGAGGGAGCCGGGATCACCGGTATTGTGATGAACAGGGAGACGGCGGATATCTACAATCCCAAGGTGATCCGTTCCACCATGGGATCCATTTACAGGATGCCATTTGTGTATGTGGATGACCTTAAGGCAGCGTGCGGGAGAATGAAGGGCCAGGGAGTTAGACTATTTGCAGCCCACTTAAAGGGTATGAATAATTATGACCAGGAAGATTATACTGACAGTGTGGGCTTTTTAATTGGAAATGAGGCCGGTGGTCTGAAAGCGGAGACAGCAGATCTGGCCGACTGCTATATCAAGATCCCTATGGCAGGGGAGGTGGAATCCCTGAACGCGGCGGTTGCGGCTTCCGTGCTCATGTTTGAGGTGGCAAGACAGCGCAGGAATGGCTGAACCGGCTGTTTCGGACCGCTTTTTGCCAAGGGACACCGGTGCCTGAACCGGCCAAACAGAATACGCCCACAGGAAGGAGGACAAAGCATGGCATCAATCGGATGGCTTGTATCATTTCTGGTATTTCTGGGGGTGGAACTGGCGTTTCGCTGCCTGACATCGCTGTGGTTTGCGGCCGGGGCAGCCGGGGCTTTTATCATTGCATTGACAGGCGCTTCCATGGAAGCGCAGCTGGCTGGCTTTGTGGCGGTATCATTTCTCACATTGATACTCATACGGCCTGCTGCATTTTTATTCAATCGGCATATGGCCGGCAGACATAGAAGGGCAGGTGGTCAGAATTAAGCTTCAGTTGGATCTGGACAGGGAATACGGCATTGTTCTGGAAGGCGGAGGAGCCAAAGGAGCATACCAGGTGGGCGCCTGGCGCGCCCTCCGGGAGGCCGGGGTAAAGATAAGGGGAGCCGCAGGCACCTCAGTGGGCGCTCTCAACGGCGCCCTTATCTGCATGGATGATTTTCAAAAGGCAGAGCACATATGGGAAAACATCAGCTATTCCAGGGTAATGGATGTGGATGACCAGCTGATGGACCAGTTGAAGAAATTCAGTATCCGAAATCTCTCCAGCCTCACATCCCTTAATGTGGGGGAGCTTATATCAGGGGCAAAGCGCCTTTTAAAGGACGGCGGCTTTGACATTGCACCCCTGAAGGGACTGATCGATGACGTGGTGGATGAGGAGAAGATCAGGAGTTCGGACAGGGAGCTCTATGTGGTGACCTACTCCCTGTCCGACCGTCAGCCTCTGATAGCCAATGTAAAGGAAGCGCCGGAGGGCACGATCAGCGACATGCTTATGGCCAGTGCATATTTAATCGGTTTCCGCCAGGAAAAGCTGGGCGGAAAGTATTATATGGACGGCGGAGGCATCAACAATGTGCCTGTGGATGTGCTCATCGACAAGGGATATAAGGATATCATTGTGCTGCGTATTTACGGGTATGGGATTGATACGGAGAAAAAGCTGGAAATTCCCGAAGATGTCTCCATCTATCATGTGGCGCCCAGGCAGGACCTGGGCGGGATCCTGGAGTTTGACAGAAAAAGGGCCAGGAGGAATATGCTTCTGGGATATTTTGACAGCAAGAGGATGCTTTACGGCCTGGCGGGCCGTGTGTATTATATCAATGCCCCGGAGGGGGAAACCTATTATTTTGACAAGATGATGACGGAGATCCACGTTCTCCTTTCCTACCTGAAGCCTGAGTTTACAAGGGATGAGGAGGATATGCCGGGGTACCGGAAGTATACGGAAACCATATTTCCCCAATTGGCAAAGGAATTGAGGATGAAGGAGGGCTGGGATTACAAGGACCTGTACCTGTCCCTTTTGGAAGATCTGGCAAAACAGTACCGGATCGGCCGGTTTAAAATTTATACAGTGGATGAAATGCTGAACCTCATACACAAGAAAGCCGGGGCAGCTGCGCTGAGAGCTTTGATTCCCACTCTTGACAGCGGACGCCAGGTGTAGTATATTATGCATAAAGATGCATAAATATTAATAAAAAAACAACCATACACAGTGGTGGATACGGAGGACAGTATGAATTTAAAGGGCAGGAATTTTTTGACATTGAAAGATTATACACCAGAGGAGATTACATACTTACTGGATCTGTCGGCTGAACTGAAGGAAAAGAAAAAGAATGGAATCCTGACAGACAGTCTTCGGGGTAAGAATGTGGCTCTGATCTTTGAAAAGACCAGCACCAGAACGCGCTGCGCGTTCGAGGTTGCTGCCCATGATCTGGGAATGGGCACCACTTATCTGGACCCGTCAGGTTCCCAGATCGGCAAAAAGGAAAGCATCGCTGACACGGCAAGGGTCCTGGGAAGGATGTATGAGGGGATCGAGTACCGCGGATTCGGACAGGAGATTGTGGAGGAACTGGCCAAATATGCAGGCGTGCCTGTATGGAACGGCCTTACCAATGAGGACCATCCCACACAGATGCTGGCGGATCTTCTCACAATCCGCGAACATCTGGGACATTTAAAGGGTGTAAAGCTTGTGTATATGGGCGATGCGCGTTATAATATGGGTAATTCCCTGATGATCGCCTGCGCAAAGATGGGCATGCATTTTGTGGCATGCGCACCGGCCAAGTATTTCCCTGACAAGGCTCTTGTGGCGGAATGTGAGGCATTTGCAAAGGAAAGCGGCGGTTCCATCACCCTGACAGAGGATGTGGATACTGCGACCAGGGGAGCAGATGTAATTGATACGGACGTGTGGGTTTCCATGGGAGAGCCGGACGAGGTATGGGAAGAGCGTATTAAGGACCTGACGCCTTACAAGGTGACAAAGGCCGTGATGGATCACGCAGGCCCCCGGTCCATCTTCCTTCACTGCCTGCCATCCTTCCATGACCTGAAGACCAAGATCGGCCATGAGATGGGCACACGC
The DNA here is from genome assembly GCF_000954015.1 of Clostridium sp. FS41. Taxonomy (NCBI): domain Bacteria; kingdom Bacillati; phylum Bacillota; class Clostridia; order Eubacteriales; family Clostridiaceae; genus Clostridium; species Clostridium sp. FS41. Next base: position 41,470 of record NZ_JYHN01000064.1, on the reverse strand, counting down.
TTTAACGTATCGGAACTGGAAGTGACAGATGAGGTATTTGAATCCAGCCAGTCCGTTGTCTTTGACGAGGCTGAGAACAGGATGCATACCATCAAGGCGGTAATGTTGGCAACGTTAGGAGAATAGCACATATGCATGGGCAAAGAGGAAGGGGTGAGCGCCATGCCGGGGTATTCCTGGACATGGCCCACCTGATACTGGGAATTGCAATTGTAATTCTGGCCGTGCTGTCATTCATTAACCCGGAGGGAAATCACATGCTTTTTCCTCTGGTGTTTTTGCTGGCAGCTTTATTAAATGCGGTAAGCGGTATATTTGAATGCAAGACCTGGGGCAGGGATAAGAAAAAGTTCCGCCTGGGAATCCTGCAGCTGGTACTGGCCGTGGGCCTCGGTGTTCTCGGTGTCTTAAGCGCCATCAGCATTTGGACATAGAGGTGAACATGAAGTCAGAGATTTTAAGCATGCTGAGGGCTGCGGATGGATATCTTTCCGGCCAGCAGCTGTGTGATAAGATGGGGGTCTCCCGCACAGCTGTGTGGAAGGCCATGAATGAACTAAAAGAAGAAGGTTACAAAATTGAAGCTGTCCGCAACCGGGGATATCACCTGGTGGAGAACGCGGACGTGATCACCCAGGCTGAATTGCAGTCCATGCTTCACAGCAAATGGATTGGGGGCAGGCTGGAATATTTTGATGAAACGGATTCCACCAACACCAGGGCCAGAAAACTGGCTGAGGAGGGAGCAATCCACGGCACCCTGGTGGTGGCGGACAGCCAGTGGGCGGGCAAAGGCCGAAGGGGCAGGCTGTGGACCTCTCCCAAGGGCGTGGGCATATGGATGAGCGTGGTCCTCCGGCCGGCCATCTCCCCCCTGCATGCATCCATGCTTACACTGATCGCCGGGATGGCGGTGGTAAAAGGGGTCAGATCCTCCACGGGTCTGAATGCCATGATCAAATGGCCCAATGACGCGGTGCTGGAGGGAAAGAAGATCTGCGGGATCCTAACGGAGATGAGCACGGAGGATGAGTGCATCCGGTATGTGATCACAGGGATCGGGATCAATGTAAACATTGATGAGTTCCCCGGTGAACTGGCCGAAACAGCAACCTCCCTTAAGCTGGAAAAGGGGGAGAACATCAGGCGGAGCCCGGTCATCAGCGCCGTGGCGGAAGCATTTGAGGAATATTATGACATTTTCCTGGAAACCTGTGACATGTCGATATTAAAGGAAGAGTATAACAGGGAACTGGCCAATACCAACAGGGAAGTGATGGTGCTTGACCCCAAAGGCCAGTATGAGGGGACCGCTCTGGGAATTGACAATGAAGGAAGCCTGCTGGTAAAGAAAAAGGACGGCACGGTTGCTTCCGTCATATCCGGGGAAGTGTCGGTGAGAGGTATTTATGGATATGTATGATTCAGGACATTTTTATGACCGTCTCCAGGTGCTGGAACCGGAAGATGCGCCGCTTGACCGGCAGGAACGGCTTCGTGCCATGGAACGGCCCCTGCTGGCCTGGTACGGCTCCAGGGCCCGTTCCCTGCCCTGGAGGGATGATCCCCAGCCTTACCGGGTCTGGATATCGGAGATCATGCTGCAGCAAACCAGGGTTGAGGCGGTGAAGCCGTATTTTGAACGGTTTATGGAAGCGTTTCCTTCTGTGAGGGATCTTGCAGAGGCAGAGGATGATCATCTTATGAAGATGTGGGAAGGCCTGGGATATTATAACCGGGCCAGGAATTTAAAGGCAGCGGCCAAGATGGTAATGGAGGAATACGGCGGCTGCCTTCCTGCATCCTTTGAGGATCTGATCCGGCTGCCCGGGATCGGGAGCTATACGGCAGGAGCCATTGCTTCCATTGCCTTTAACCAGCCGCTCCCTGCCGTGGACGGCAATGTGCTCAGGGTTATCTCACGGATCCTGGGGGACCGGGAGGATATAAAGAAGGCCTTTGTGAAGACCGGGATGGAACAGGAACTTAAAGCCGTGATGCCCGCAGATGAAGCCAGTCACTACAACCAGGGGCTCATAGAGATCGGCGCCCTGGTGTGTATACCGGGAGGAGAGCCCAAATGCAGCGAGTGTCCCCTGGCTTCTGTATGCCTCACAAAAAAGAATGGCTGGTGGAAGGAAATTCCCTATAAATCGCCTGCAAAGGCGAGGAAAATCGAGAAGAGGACCGTTTTCATCATAGAATATCAAGACAAGGTAGCCATCCATAAGAGACCGCCCAAAGGCCTTCTGGCAGCTCTCTATGAACTCCCCAATGTGCTGGGGTATCCGGGATCGGAGGAGGTCCCGGAGGTTTTGGGTCTGGAGCCTGAGGCAGTGGAGCAGCTGATCCCTCTGCCATCGGCCAAGCATGTATTTTCCCATGTGGAATGGCATATGAGCGGATACCGGGTGGTCCTGAGGCAGAAGGAGGACGGCGCAGGCTGGGATTTTGCCGAGGGGCCGGAAGCTGTCCGTGATCCGGCATTGGCCCGTGATCCGGCATTGGCCCGTGATCCGGCATTGGCCCGGGAGCCGGCATTGGCCCAGGAGCCGGCATCTGTCCAGAAACAGGACCGGGCCGGGGATTGGTTCATGGTTTCCAGGAAGGAAGTGGAGGAAAAATATGCTCTGCCCAATGCATTTCAGGCATATACTTCTTTGATTGGATAAGTTTGTTAAAATTGGTTACACTGAAAGGGAGGAATGCAGGATGAAGAAAATGCTGTTTGTATTTAATCCCCGTTCAGGCAAGGAGCAGATCAAGGGTCATCTCATGGAAATACTGGACATTTTCACCAGGGCGGGTTATGAGATCCGTGTCCATGTGACCCAGAAGCAGAGCGATGCCGTGGAAGTGGTGCACCGATACGGTAACCGTGTGGACCTGGTGGTGTGCAGCGGCGGGGACGGTACCCTGAATGAGACCGTGTCCGGCATGATGAAGCTTAAGAAGCTGCCTCTTTTGGGATACATTCCGGCCGGATCCACCAATGACTTTGCCTCCAGCCTGGAGATACCTAAGAGGATGCCCCAGGCGGCCTCGGATATTATGGAGGGCAAGCCCTTTGCCGTTGACATCGGCACCTTTTGCCATGACAGGTATTTTATGTATATTGCCGCCTTTGGGGCATTTACGGAAGTGTCTTATCTCACATCCCAGGACAGGAAAAACCTGCTGGGCCATCAGGCCTATATGATCGAGGGCGTAAAGAGTTTGGCAGGCCTGAAGCCATACCGCATGAAGGTGGAATGGGAGGATCAGGTGCTGGAAGAGGATTTTGCCTTTGGCATGGTGACCAATACCAGAAGCGTGGGCGGTTTCAAGGGACTGGTGAACCAGTCCGTGGCCTTAAATGACGGGCTGTTCGAGGTGCTGTTGATCCGTATGCCCAGAACGCCTGTGGATTTGAGCAACATTGTATCCTATATGTTTCTCAAGGAAGAACCCAACGAATATGTGTATAAATTTAAGACCTCATCCATCCGAATGACATCGGAATGGGGAGTGGACTGGGTCCTGGACGGTGAGTACGGCGGAACCAGAACAGAGGTAAATATTGGAAATTTAAAGGAACGAATACAGATTCTTCTAAAAAAATAAAATATTTTGTCGAAATATGTTGAAATACAGTATTCAATGGTATATAATGATAAGTTGTGGGAGTTTCCACATTTACCTTTAAGCGAAAGGACGTTTATCAGTGGAAAAGGACGATTTTTTAAAGAAGCTGGAAAAGCTGGTCGAACATGCAAAATCCAAGCATAACACGCTGGATGCAGGGGAGATTAATGATTTTTTTACCGGGGATAACCTGTCACCGGAACAGATGGACCAAATTTACAGTTACCTGGAGAACCGTAATATTGACGTTGTTCCCGTACTGGACGAAGCGATGCTTACCGAGGACACTGTTCTGCTTGATGACATTGATTTAGACCTGGATTTAGACGATGACAGCTTCATTAAAGATGCAGAAGAGGAAGAAATCGACCTGGATGCAGTGGACCTGTTGGAGGGGATCGGCACAGAGGACCCTGTCCGCATGTATCTCAAAGAAATTGGCACCGTGCCCCTTCTTACGGCAGACGAAGAGTTGAATCTGGCCCAGCGCAAAGCTGATGGCGATGACTATGCCAAAGAAAGGCTGATCGAGGCCAATCTCCGTCTTGTGGTCAGCATTGCCAAGCGCTATACCGGAAGAGGGATGAGTTTCCTGGATCTGGTACAGGAAGGCAATCTGGGACTGATCAAAGGCGTGGAGAAGTTTGACTATACAAAGGGTTATAAACTAAGTACATATGCAACATGGTGGATCCGCCAGTCGGTTACAAGGGCTCTGGCAGATCAGGCGAGGACCATCCGCGTACCGGTGCATATGGTTGAGACCATTAACAAGATGTCTAAGATGCAGAGGAAGCTTACATTGGAGCTGGGATATGAGCCGTCTGTGACAGAGCTGGCAGAGGCTTTGGACATGACGGAGGACAAGGTCATGGAGATTATGCAGATCGCAAGGGAACCGGCTTCATTGGAGACACCCATCGGCGAGGAGGATGACTCCAACTTAGGCGATTTCGTGGCAGATAATAATGTGGTGACACCGGAAGGCAATGTGGAATCCGTTATGCTGCGTGAACATATCGATGCATTGCTGGGTGATCTGAAGGAGAGGGAGCGCCAGGTCATTGTCCTCAGATTTGGTCTGGAGGACGGACATCCCCGTACCCTGGAGGAAGTTGGAAAGGAATTCAACGTTACCAGGGAGCGTATCCGTCAGATTGAGGCAAAGGCTCTCAGAAAACTGCGCAATCCGGTGAGAAGCAAACGAATCAGGGATTTCCTGTAAGGATTAGGGTGTGTCCGGACCTAGCATATTTGGACATGCGCTGGGAAATATGGCATTTAAGGAGGCCGTTGTTGCAGACGGTCTCTTTTTGCTTTCCGAAAATCTGCTTTTTGGATTAGAACAATTGGTACAAGGATAGAAGGATCATAGGAGCAGGAATAGGCGGCCGCGGGAAGGAGACGCAGATGACACAGCCAGGTCAAAAGAGGAATTACCAGAGGGAGATGGAACAGATCATGGAGCGGGAGGGACGGGAAGGCAGGATCCCCAGCCTTTTGCTGCACAGCTGCTGTGCGCCCTGCAGCAGTTATGTCCTGGAATACCTGTCCCGGTATTTTGATATCACGGTCTATTATTATAATCCCAACATAGCGCCCAAAGAAGAGTACGAAACACGCGTAAAGGAGCAGGAGCGCCTGATCCGGGAGATGGGGCTTCAGAGGCCTGTGAAATTCCTGGCAGGGGAGTATGTGCCTGAGGACTTTTATGCAGCTGCAAAGGGCCATGAGGCGGACCCGGAAGGCGGGGAACGGTGCTTTAGGTGCTATGAACTGCGCCTGGCCCATGCTGCCGGGGTGGCTGCCCGGGGAGGATATGACTATTTTACAACCACACTTTCCATCAGTCCCTTAAAGAACGCGGATAAGCTGAATGAGATAGGCGCCAGGCTGGGGGATCAATGGGGGGTACCCTACTTGCTGTCGGATTTTAAGAAAAAGAACGGATATAAGCGGTCGGTCCAGCTGTCCGCGGAGTACGGCCTTTACAGACAGGACTATTGCGGCTGCGTCTTTTCACAGGCAGAAGCAAGGGCCCGCAAAAGCGCCGGGAACGGAAGGTGAGGCAGGCCGCAGCCCACGGGAATACGGCCCGCGGCCCCACAGGAATACAGGCCATAACCTGCGGTGATGCAGGCCGTTAGCCCCGGGAAAGATTGTGAAAAAGTTGCTCAGGATTTTTCCGATTAACTTGACATAGGCAGGCAGATGTAATAGAATCTTTCATAGGGGACATGGCGTTAATCGTGTGTCCGAGAGTATAAAATAGTGGATAAGGAGAGTGTATTATGCTTAGTAAAACATTAAAGGTTGTTAACCCATCCGGTTTACATTTGAGACCAGCAGGTGTCCTGTCTCAGACAGCCATGAAGTTCAAGAGCGACATTACAATTGAATGCGGGGAGAAGAAGATCATTGCAAAGAGCGTACTGAACGTAATGGCAGCCGGCATCAAGTGCGGAACTGAGATTACCCTGATCTGTGACGGTGAGGATGAGGCGGCAGCAATGGAGACCCTGACCACGGCAATTGAGAGTGGATTGGGCGAGATGTAATTTATATATACAATGGATAAGAATGACCGCAGGCGGTATCTTTTGGGAGATGCTGCCTGTTTTTTGGTTTTAGGGAGAAGAAATAATTTTTATCATAAAGTGTTGACATTTTACATTTGTAAATCTATACTAAAGAAAGAAGTAAAATCTAAGAAAATTGTTGAAACTAACAATATGTAAAAGAGGATATCAGCAGGTGCAAAGCAAATTCATTAAAACAAAGTTAAGCGATGATGTGGCAAACTATTTGCGTAAGGCCATTATAGAAGGTGTTTATCCGCCGGAATATCATTTGAATGAACCTGAGCTGGCAAGGGAACTGAATATCAGCCGGGGGCCGATCCGTGAAGCGATCAGCCAGTTGGAAGCGGACGGCTTGGTTTACAGACCAGGCAACGGACGCACCAAGGTGATGAAATTTGATGAGAGCGATTTTGAGGATTATTTGAGATTACGTACCTTTCTGGAATCGGAGGCATGCAAGATCATTATGAAACATGCTCCCTATGATGCTGCCTTTACCTCTTGGATGGCAGCTGCCAAATATGACTTGGAGCAGTTGGCCATAAGCATTGAATCGGGTATTGAAATCATGAGCAACCAGTATGATTATTCATTCCATGACAATCTGATGGAAAAGGCAGGGAGCGTTGTGCTGCTCCGGGCATGGAAATCCATTTCCGGATTCCGCCGCAGTATCATGGAGACAAACATCAAGTACGCGGGCAGCGTAAAGAATAATTATTTTCGGGATCACATGGGGATTTTAGAAGGAATTGAATCCGGTGATATCGCCCGGATGGAACAGGGGCTACAGACCCATTATAAGAGCGGCCGCATGAATTTCCATAAGATGCAGGAGGTGACACGGAGCAGTTAAAAGGCAGTTTATCATAAAGTGTAAGGAGAGGAGGATTTGTATTACTATAAATGTTAACATTTAACATATGGAGGGGGAGGAATGGTATGGGAAGGTGAAGTGGGAACCAAGGACACGGTTGTATTATGAGACGAAAAATTTTAAATATAGAATGTTAACATTTAACAGAAGGACACTTGTCAATTAATAAAATGATCGTAAGGAGGGGGTTTAATGAAATGGAGCAAATCATCTATACCAGATGGGATTGGGCTGCTGGTATTTTCACTTTTTTTAGTGATGAATGGAAGGAACATCAGTTTGAAAAATTGGAATGACGGTGTTTCTCCCCGGGCATTTCCCTATTTTTTGGCCGGCTGTATTTTCTTGCTTGGAACCTTTTTGATCCTATCCGGTGTGATCAAAGGAAAAAAGGAGGTATCAGGATCTGCGGCAGAACAACCAGGATCCTTCAGGGATAAGAGATACTGTCTGTTTGGGAAACCATCCGTCATTCCGCCGCCGTTGTTTATGGTATTTATGGTGGTTGCTTATCAGCTATTCTGGAAGCCGATCGGTTTTCTGATCATTACGCCGCTGTTTCTATGGACTGCGCTGTATGCACTGGGGACATCTCCAAAAAGGGCAGTCACAATTACTGTGGGGGTGACGGCTGCGGTCTATACGGTCTTTACTTATGGCTTTAAGGTGACTTTGCCCAGCGGCCTGCTGCACATGATTCTATAGGGAGGGATGATATGGAAACGATTTTTAGATGTCTGCAGGAAGCGTTTCAGCTGCAGAATATCCTGATCATTACGGGCGGCACCATATTGGGGATTATTTGCGGCGCTATTCCCGGATTGACAGCCACCATGTCTATTGCGCTGATTCTGCCCATTACATATGTGTTGCCGGCAGACCTGGGCATGGCGGCAATTCTTGGCGTTTTTGTGGGTGCCACATATGGCGGTTCCATCTCATCCATCCTGATCAACATTCCGGGAACCCCGGCTTCCATGATGACTGGAATGGATGGATATCCCATGGCGCAGAAAGGCGAAGCCGGGACAGCATTGGGGATCGCAACCATTTCCTCCTTTATAGGAGGCGTACTTTCAGGACTGGTTCTGATTTTTGTAGCACCCAAGCTGGGCTCTGTTGCCCTGGAGTTCGGGCCGGCGGAATATTTTGCAGTGGGTGTGTTTTCACTCAGCTTAATAGCCGGTATTGTGGGAAAAAACATTTATAAAGGCCTGGCCGCCGGGCTGATCGGCGTGTGTTTTAATCTGGCGGGCAGCGACCCGGTGACAGGAGTGGCCCGATACGCGTTTGGGAATGTCTCCATGACAGGCGGTTTGACCTTGGTTCCCATGCTGGTTGGCCTTTTTGGATTTCGTGAGGTGCTGAAACAGGCGGAATCCGCACACTTGTCCTATGAGGTTGTAAAGCAGGTGAATAAGATCCTGCCTTCCCGAACGCAGATGCTGAGGATCCTTCCCACAACGATCCGCGGCGGTATCATTGGAACCTTTGTAGGTATCCTGCCCGGTGCCGGGGGACCGATTGCCAGTTTCCTGGCTTATGATACGGAAAAGCGGCTTGTAGACAAGGAAAAGACCTTTGGGACAGGCGACATCCGGGGCGTGGCGGCATCGGAATCAGCAAACAATGGTACCAATGGAGGCGCACTGGTTCCCCTGCTGACCCTGGGGGTTCCGGGAGATGGCGCCACTGCCGTGATGCTGGGGGCATTTATGATGAATAACATCACCCCTGGCCCCATACTGTTTGTCAATCATGCAGATCTGGTGAATTCCATATACACCAATTATATGATTGCCGCCGTACTGATGCTGGTGCTGGGGCTTCTGGCCGCCCGTTTGTTTATGAAGGTTATCCGGGTGCCCCAGAATGTCCTGATCCCGATTATTGCCGTGCTCTGCGTTATTGGCTCCTACTCCGTTAAACGCAGCATATTTGATGTGGGCACCATGATCTTTATGGGGATTTTAGGATATATTTTTGACAAGCGCGGTTTTCCTGTGATCGCAACCGTGCTGGGAACCGTGCTTGGCGGACTGATCGAGCGGAATTACCGCTCTGCAGTACAATTAGGCAAGGGGAGCTTTCTGTTTATTTTTACAAAACCAATTGCAGTTGCAATTTTACTTCTCACAGCCATCATGCTATTTTGGCCTGTGATCCGTTACGGTGTGACGGCGTGGAGACAAAGGGCGCTGCAAAATAAATAATGTCAATCATGCAAAAGGAGAAGCTGCTATGAAAAAAATAAGTAAGTTCTTTAAGTTATTCCTGGTGTTTACTTTGATTGCCGCCTGTGGTGCGGGCTGCAAGAAACAAGATATTTATCCCAGCAAACCCATTACGTTTATGATCGGTTTTGATCCCGGCACAGGCGCGGATGTCTCCGGTCGCCTGCTGGCGTCCCTGGCAGAAAAAGATCTGGGGGTTTCCGTCAATATACTGAATAAACCGGGAACATCCGGGGCGGTCAGTTATAAGGAGATCATGGGGTATGAACCGGACGGATATACCATTGTCCAGGGCACCCTCACATTGCTGACCCACAATTTAATGGGGACCATTGACCATTCATTCAGGGATATGACACCTATTATGACTTATCAGACAGAGGCATCGGCGATCCTTATGTCCTCCAGCGCGCCCTTTTCTTCCTTTGGGGAAATGGTTTCCTATGCGAAGGAACATCCGGGAGAGGTAACCATCGCCACCAGCTCCTCCGGGGGTGTGACCAACATTATCGCCAATGCGGTTGCCAATGCTCTGGGAATCGAGTTTAATATCATTGCCGGTACAGGAGGAGGCGCAGATTGCTGTACACAGTGCGCAGGGGGACACACAAATCTTGCAATCGGCTCCTTTGCCGAGAGCCAGGCACATATCGATGCGGGAAACCTGATCGCCCTGGGTGTTACAGGCAGTAAGCGGGCTTCCGTGTGGCCGGATGTTCCCACCTTTGCGGAATTGGGAATTGAGGCGGCCAATGTGGAACAGATCCGCGGCGTATTCGGCCCTCCCGATATGAAGGAGGAGGATGTGAAAATTCTTCAGGATGCGCTGATGAAAGCGGCAAACAGCCCGGAGTTCTTGGAAAATGTTGAAAAGACCGGGGCCACGTCTACTGTTTTGGATGCAAAGCAGACAGGGGAGACCTTTGAAACATTTGAAAAGATCATCGCACCCATATTGGAAAACTGATACCTTATCAAACAAATCAAGAGTATTGGAGTGGACGAGTTGAAAATTACGGATATACAGACTATTTGCATGCGTGTCACCTATGAGGGGCATCAGCGTGTACAGAGCGCCCTTGGGGTCTGGAACCACAGAAACGGAATGTTCCTCTTGGTGCACACGGATGCCGGGATTACTGGGCTGGGGGAAATCTTCTGCAATTTCCCCCAGTGGAGCCACTATGAGAAGGAGGCGTCCGTCCACCAGGGATTAAAGCCCATGCTCATCGGCGCTGACCCATTGGACAGGGAGGGGATCTGGGCAACGATTGGCAGGAAGTTCAAACGGATCGGTCTTCAGTGGGGGGCTCCCGGGATCGCCTATCAGGTGTTAAGCGGACTGGATATTGCACTTTGGGATATCCAGGGAAAGGCGGAAGGCAAGTCAATTTGTGAGCTGCTGGAATCTTCAGCTGAAAGCGTTCCGGTTTACTGTTCGGCTCTGGGACCGGACGGGGTGGCAGAACAGGCAGCGCGCTTTTGGGAACAGGGGGTTACTGCCTTTAAGCTGAAGATCGGAATGGATCCAAAGCAGGATATCCGGAATCTGTCTGAGCTGCGTTGGCTGGTCGGCCCAGACTGCCTGGTGATGGCGGATGTGAACCAGGGATGGGATCTTGAGACTGCCTTGGAAATGGCTCCGCTTTTGGAGCCATTTCATCTATACTGGGTTGAGGAACCTCTTATGGCGGATCATGTGGAGGACCTGGAAGTCCTGGTCAGGAAGACCGGAATGCGGATAGCCGGAGGCGAAAATCTTTATGGCGCAGACTTTGAGCGTCATCTGGCTAAAGGGCTTTTGCAGGTTTGCCAGCCGGATGTGACAAAATGCGGCGGGATCACGGAATTCATGAAAGCTGCCCGGCTTGCACACCAATATGGGGTGGAGGTAGCGCCCCATTTCCTGGCAAACGGGGTAGGGTATGCGGCAACCATGCAGGTAATGAATGCTTCCGGTGCCCATATAATGGAATATGATCATGGGGACAACCCTATGAAGGATACCTGTGTGACGGGAACCTATCCGGTGAAAGAGGGAAGGGTGAAGATTCCCAAGGGGCCTGGCCTGGGCATTTCACTGTGTGAGGAGGAGATACAAAGGTATGTGTTTCATCCATATTGATTTTCCAGGAGGATGAAGAAAAGGAAAGGATATCCCGGATGGGGCTGGCGCGTCCGGGATGTCTTTTTTTGTTGGTTTGTTTTCCTTCTGACTGTGCTTTGAAAGCTAAAATATGAGCAAATGCGGTCAAAATTGTGAGGCGTGAATATTCTGATAAAACAGCGCGGTATTTTGTTTTCACATAAATAATCAGATTATAATATCGTTAAGCATAAATTATCAAATTATCTGAAAATTTAAAATAAAAATCTGTTTACAAATAGAAAAATTTGTAGTATCATCACCTCTATAAAAAAAGCAAATGGAGACTCCCCCAAGAAGATGCCGTGTGAAGGCACGTCTCCAATGCGAAAGAAAGGAAGAAATCTATGGACTCCAAACAGAAACAGCCAGGACTGTACGATCCCCGTTTTGAGCATGACAACTGCGGCATAGGTGCGGTTGCCAACATTAAGGGCTTAAAAACACATGAGACAGTCGACCAGGCACTCCACATTGTGGAAAATCTGGAACACAGAGCCGGTAAGGACGCTGAAGGCAAAACCGGTGACGGCGTGGGTATCATGCTGCAGATTTCCCACAGCTTTTTTCAGAAAGTAACAGAACCTCTGGGCATCCACGTTGGAGGCGAGAGGGAATACGGCGTGGGTATGTTCTTCTTTCCCCAGGATGAGCTGGCCCGCAACCAGGCAATGAAGATGTTTGAGATCATTGTGAAAAAGGAAGGGCTTACCTTTCTGGGATGGAGGGTAGTTCCCACTACCCCGGAAATCCTGGGGGAGAGGGCACTGGAAGTGATGCCTTACATTGCCCAGGGCTTTGTGGCAAAGCCGGAACAGGTAAAGGCAGGACTGGACTTTGACCGGAAACTGTACGTGGTGCGCCGGGTATTTGAACAGAGCAATGAGGACACGTATGTGGTCTCCCTGAGCAGCCGTACCATTGTGTATAAGGGGATGTTCCTGGTAGGGGAGCTGAGGCGGTTTTTCCAGGATCTTCAGGATAAGGATTACAGGTCGGCCATTGCCATTGTCCATTCCAGGTTCAGCACCAATACAAACCCCAGCTGGATGCGCGCCCATCCTTACCGCTTTATCGTACATAACGGCGAGATCAATACCATACGCGGCAATGTGGATAAGATGGTTGCCCGGGAAGAAAACATGGAATCCGAGTACTTTAAGTACGATATGCACAAGGTCCTTCCCATCATCAGCCAGGAAGGCTCTGACTCAGCCATGCTGGACAACGCCCTGGAGTTTATGGTAATGAGCGGAATGGACCTGGCCCTGGCCGTGATGGTCACGATCCCGGCTCCTTGGGAGTATGACAAATACATGGACGGAGAGATCAAGGATTTTTACCGTTATTACGCCACCATGATGGAGCCATGGGACGGCCCTGCCTCCATTCTTTTCACGGACGGTGATGTGGTGGGAGCGGTGCTGGACAGAAACGGACTGCGCCCTTCCCGGTATTATATTACAGAGGATGGATACATGATCCTGGCCTCAGAGGTGGGCGCCATTGACATTGACCAGACAAAGGTGGTGAGAAAAGACCGCCTGCGTCCCGGGAAAATGCTTCTGGTGGATACAAAAAAGGGAGAGATCATAGATGACGACCGCCTGAAACATGACTATGCGTCCAGAAAACCCTACGGTGAATGGCTGGACTCCAATCTCATTGATATCAAGGAGCTTTCCGTGCCCAATAAGGGGGTGCCGCCCATGGAGCGGGAGCAGCTCCTGAAGCTGCAGAAGACGTATGGATACACCTATGAGCAGTATAAGACCATGATCCTGCCCATGGCTTTAAACGGGGCCGAGGCAGTGTCCGCCATGGGAGTGGACAGTCCCCTGGCCGTGCTCTCTGAAAAACACCAGCCTCTGTTCAACTATTTTAAGCAGCTGTTCGCCCAGGTGACCAACCCGCCTATTGACGCCATCCGGGAGGAGATCGTAACCTCCACCACGGTGTATGTGGGAGAGGAGGGGAATATTCTGGAGGAGACTCCGGAAAATTGTAAGATTTTAAAGGTGGAAAACCCCATCCTTACGGAGACGGATCTTCTGAAGATAAAGAATATGAAGAAGCCCGGTTTTAAGGTGGAGCAGATCCCTATTACATATTATAAGAATACGTCCCTTGAAAAGGCCATTGACCGGCTGTTTCTGGAAGTGGACCGGGCCCATAAGGACGGAGCCAATATCATTATTTTGTCTGACAGGGATATTGATGAGAACCATGTGCCCATTCCTTCGCTGCTGGCGGTTTCAGCCCTTCAGCAGTACCTGGTGAGGACTAAAAAACGCACGGGCGTGGCTCTTATTTTGGAGAGCGGGGAACCTAGGGAAGTCCATCACTTTGCCACCCTTTTGGGATACGGCGCATGTGCCATCAATCCCTATCTGGCCCACGAGTCCATCCGTTCCCTCATCGGATCAGGAATGCTGGATAAGGATTATTATGCGGCTGTAATGGACTATGATATGGCGGTGCTTCACGGCATTGTGAAGATCGCCTCCAAAATGGGAATTTCCACCATCCAGTCTTACCAGGGCGCCCAGATCTTTGAGGCCATTGGCATTTCCAAGGAAGTGGTGGACAAATATTTTACCGACACCGTAAGCCGTGTGGGCGGCATCACCCTGGAGGACATTGCCAATGATGTGGATACCCTTCACTCAGCGGCCTTCGATCCCCTGGGCCTGGATGTGGACCTGACTCTGGACAGTGTGGGAAGCCACAAGTCTCGGTCCGGGCAGGAAGCCCATCTATATAATCCCCTGACCATCCATCTGCTTCAGGAAGCTGCCAGGACGGGGAATTACGAAACATTTAAACAGTATACATCAGAGATAGACAGGGATGACAAGGCATATCACCTTCGTTCCCTGATGGAGTTTGACCTCCCTGAGGACGGGGGTATCCCGCTGGATGAGGTGGAGAGCGTGGATTCCATTGTCAGGCGGTTTAAGACAGGAGCCATGTCCTACGGCTCCATTTCCCAGGAGGCCCATGAATGCCTGGCCATTGCCATGAACCGGATACACGGCAAGTCCAATACGGGAGAGGGCGGCGAGAGTCTGGACCGCCTGACGCCGGGACCGGCCAACAGGAATCGATGTTCAGCCATCAAACAGGTGGCCTCGGGACGCTTTGGCGTTACCAGCCGTTACCTGGTGAGCGCCCAGGAGATCCAGATCAAGATGGCCCAGGGAGCAAAGCCTGGGGAGGGCGGTCAGCTGCCTGGAAAGAAAGTTTATCCATGGGTGGCTAAGACAAGGCATTCAACCACTGGGGTGAGCCTGATCTCCCCGCCTCCCCATCATGACATATACTCCATTGAAGACCTGGCCCAGCTGATCTACGACCTTAAGAATTCCAACACCAAAGCCAGGATCTCGGTTAAGCTGGTATCTGAGGCCGGTGTGGGTACGGTTGCAGCCGGTGTGGCAAAGGCCGGTGCCCAGGTGATCCTGATCTCTTCCTATGACGGCGGAACAGGGGCGGCGCCCAGAAATTCCATCTACAACGCCGGTCTTCCGTGGGAACTGGGCGTGGCCGAAGCCCATCAGTCCCTGATCATGAACGGGCTTCGGGATAAGGTGATCCTGGAAACGGACGGCAAACTGATGACCGGCCGTGACGTGGCCATCGCATGTATGCTGGGGGCGGAGGAGTTTGGTTTTGCAACCGCGCCCCTTGTGACCATGGGCTGCGTGATGATGCGTGTATGCAATCTGGACACATGCCCCATGGGGATCGCAACACAGAATCCGGAGCTACGCAAGCGTTTTATCGGCAAGCCGGAGTATGTGGTGAACTTTATGAAGTTTATTGCCCAGGAGCTGCGTGAATATATGGCAAAGCTGGGAGTGCGCACAGTGGATGACCTGGTGGGCCGCACTGAATTTTTAAAGTCCAGGGACGGCATACCCTGCGCCCGGGGCAGAAAAGTGGATTTAAGCAAGATACTGGATAACCCTTATGCGGGCCGGAAAGTTGCGGGCTACAGTGAAAAACAGGTATTTGATTTCAAGCTGGAGGAAACCATCGATGAGCAGGTTTTCCTTAAAAAGTTAAAGAGCGCCTTAAACAGCGGCCAAAAAAAGAGTGTACAGGTGGATGTGTCCAATGTAAACCGTACC
This sequence comes from Clostridium sp. FS41, assembly GCF_000954015.1. Taxonomy (NCBI): domain Bacteria; kingdom Bacillati; phylum Bacillota; class Clostridia; order Eubacteriales; family Clostridiaceae; genus Clostridium; species Clostridium sp. FS41. The sequence continues at coordinate 25,874 of NZ_JYHN01000064.1, read as the reverse complement.
CTGGGAACCATTTTTGGTTCGGAGATCACCAGAAAGTATCCGGAGGGTCTGCCGGAAGATACCTTTACCATCAACTGCAGCGGAAGCGGCGGACAGAGCTTTGGGGCATTCATACCCAAGGGACTTACCCTGGAACTGGTGGGGGATTCCAATGACTACTTTGGAAAGGGGCTTTCCGGCGGCAAGCTGGTGGTGTACCCGCCCAAGGGGGTGCAGTTTAAGGCTGAGGACAATATCATAATCGGAAATGTGGCCCTGTACGGAGCGACCAGCGGCAAGGCGTTTATAAACGGCGTTGCGGGAGAGCGATTCTGTGTCCGCAATTCCGGCGCCACCGCTGTGGTGGAAGGCGTGGGAGATCACGGCTGTGAGTACATGACAGGCGGCTGCGTGGTGGTGCTGGGCACCACCGGCAAGAATTTTGCGGCCGGCATGAGCGGCGGTATTGCCTATGTGCTGGATGAAGAGAGAAGCCTGTATAAGAGACTGAATAAGGAGCTTGTATCCTTTGAGGAAGTGACCAATAAATATGATGTGCTGGAACTGAAAGGACTGATCCAGGAGCATGTGGCCTATACCAATTCGGACAAAGGCAAGAGGATCCTGGACCACTTCAGCGAGTACCTCCCCCGGTTCAAAAGAATCGTCCCCCACGACTACCGCCGTATGATGAACGCGATCGTGCAGATGGAGGAAAAGGGACTGAACAGCGAACAGGCGCAGATTGAAGCATTTTATGCAAATGTCAGAGGTTAAGGAGGTGGAACATCATGGGAAAGATGACAGGATTTTTAGAGTTTGAACGTGAAGTGAGTGCTGAGACGGCTCCAAAGGACAGGATCAGGAACTGGAATGAGTTTCACACCCCTTTAAACGAGGAGGAACGGAAAAAGCAGGGCGCACGCTGCATGGACTGCGGTGTCCCCTTCTGCCAGTCGGGCATTATGATAAAGGGAATGGTCAGCGGGTGCCCCCTGAACAACCTGATCCCGGAATGGAATGACCTGGTGTATACAGGAAACTGGAGCCAGGCATATAACCGGCTTAAAAAGACCAACAGTTTTCCGGAGTTTACTTCCAGGGTGTGTCCGGCTCCCTGTGAGGCGGCCTGCACCTGCGGGCTAAACGGCGATCCGGTAACGGTAAAGGAAAATGAATGGGCCATTATTGAAAAGGCGTATGACCAGGGGGTGGCCTGTCCCAACCCGCCCAGCATCCGCACAGGTAAAAAGGTGGCGGTGATCGGCTCCGGCCCAGCGGGCCTGGCTGCTGCGGACCAGCTGAACAAACGGGGACACTCAGTTACTGTGTTTGAGCGCAGCGACCGGGTGGGCGGCCTTTTGATGTATGGGATACCGAACATGAAATTGGAGAAATGGGTCATTGACCGCAAGGTGGATGTGATGAAGCAGGAAGGCGTCAGCTTTGTCACGGGAGCCGATGTGGGTAAGGGCTATAAGGCCAACCGGATCATGAAGGAATATGACCGGGTGATCCTGGCCTGCGGCGCCTCCAATCCCAGGGATATCGATGTGCCGGGAAGGGATGCCCAGGGCATTTATTTTGCAGTGGATTTCCTGAAGGCAACCACTAAGAGCCTGCTGGATTCACACCTGGAGGACGGAAATTACATATCCGCAAAGGATAAACATGTGGTGGTGATCGGCGGCGGCGATACGGGCAATGACTGTGTGGGCACATCCGTCCGCCAGGGCTGCGCCGGAGTGATCCAGCTGGAGATGATGCCTAAGCCTCCGGTTAAACGGGCGGAGGATAACACCTGGCCGGAGTGGCCACGCGTCCTTAAAACGGATTACGGCCAGGAGGAAGCTGTCTGCGTGTTTGGGGAGGACCCAAGGATATACCAGACAACGGTAAAGGAGTTTGTAAAGGATGCAGAGGGCAGGGTGTGCAAAGCCGTGATCGTGGACCTGGTGTCAAAGAAGGACGAGGAGAACGGCCGCACCCTTATGGTTCCCGTGGAGGGAAGCGAGAGGGAGATCCAGGCTGACCTGGTGCTCATTGCGGCCGGATTCCTGGGAAGCCAGAGTTATGTGGCGGATGCATTTGGGGTACAGCTGAATGCAAGGACCAATGTGGATACGGAACCGGGGTCATACCGGACCAGCGTGGATAAAGTGTTCACCGCAGGTGATATGCACAGGGGACAGTCCCTGGTGGTCTGGGCCATCAGGGAAGGCCGTGAGGTGGCCCGCGCCGTGGATAAGAGCCTGATGGGGTACTCCAATCTGGCTTAGGATATCAGCATATACATTGGAGAAGCTGTTCCATCTGCATCACCCCTCGTTTTTGGGAAGTGATAATGGCATGCAGGATAGGGGGGAGCTGGGGACATATGGAAGCCTTCAGCGTAAGTTCCGACATGCGGATCGCCCCCTGGTGGTGAGGGATCATTTCATGGATAAAGCTGACATTTATATTATTGACAGCGCAGGCATGCTCCATTTCGGAGAACATGGTGTCCATGATCTGATCCATCCCCCTCTGGTAAGCGTCCAGCTCCTGCGGGGAATTGGAGAACTGGCCGCATGTGCCGATGATGCTCTTCATGTTCTCAATGCTTTTGTTTTGCTCTGATACGATCTGTAAGGCAATGTTCTGCAGTGGGATATTAGTGGTATACTGAAGAAGATTTTGTGACATTTCAATTGCTGCCCGGTGATGGGGGATCATCTGCGTCATAAAGTTGACGGAGATGCTGTTTCCCAGCCGGGCGTTTGTCATGTCCTGGATCATTCTGTCCAGGATGCTGTAAAAACGGTTCAGATAGTTGATGGTTACAAGGCTGAAGGATGGTTCTCTGTTCATAGACGGGCTCCTGCTGCGGCCGGATCATGTAGGACATAATGTGGGGATATCCGGCTTTTTATTCTATTATATGATAAAAGGCCGCACCGGTTCCCGCAAGAAAACGCCGGGGATGGGATGGAACCGGGAAGCATTTATGGTGCCCATACAGCAATTGAGCTAAAACATATCTGAAGGAACGGTCTAAAGTTATGGTTTTATCCGAAAATGCCGAAAAATAAAAAAAACCTGCCAAAGATGGGGGATTATGTGGTATTATAATAATTATCATGCGTTTTGCCGGAGGTGCCCTTTGGCTGCAGATCCGGCAGTGATTTTTATAAGGAGAGTGATTGAGACATATGGCTAAGGAAACCCTTAAAGATAAAGCGTATCAGATCATAAAAGAAAAGATAATCACATGTCAGTATAAACCGGGAACCCTGTTGAATGAAATCGAGCTGGTACAGGAAGTGGACTCCAGCCATACCCCCATACGGGAAGCACTCAGCAGGCTGGAACAGGAAAACCTGGTGAAATTTATGCCAAAGAAGGGTATTTGGGTAACTGACATTGTGATGAGTGATGTACGGGACGTATATGAGGTCAGGGAACTGATCGAACCCCATATCATCAGGCGCTGGGGCTGCGATATCTCAAAGGACGAATTAAAGGAATACATGGACCACTGCAAAAAATCCCTGGAGAACACCAAGGATGAGGAAGGCAAATTCAAGCTGGATTATATTTTGCATGACATGATCCTGGACCAGTGCCGTAACGCCCATCTGACAAGGACCATGAACCAGCTTCAGGACCAGACCAGAAGACTGCGCAACATGACCGGAAACCGGAACTCACGTTTAAAGTATATTATGGAAGAGCACATAGAGATCACCAAGTGGCTGCTGGAAAGTGATTACGAAAAGGCCGCCCAGGCAATGATCTATCATCTGCAGCAGGGAAAGCAGAGCTCTTTCGACCTTCTGATGGGAAAGGGAGTATAGGCGGTGGGAAACTGTCCGTCTTCCTTTCGCGGTGTAGTCAGTATGAAGACTCTGTTCACGGCGTACCGTATGTGCTAAACTGTTTTTACTGATTTGTCTTTCTGTCTTTATTATCCCGGATATGCTGGTTTTGTCAGTTGTCATTTCCCTGTTTTCCCTATAACTATATATGGCGGCATTTTTAGGCCGGATGTGTGATATCTGGACGAATTTTCATATCGGGATGCTGGAGACAATATGCAGGACAGCTTTTCATGATAAGCCTCATGGGAAGCTGTTTTTCTTGATAAAAACAGACAAGATAAGCATGTAAATGTGTATCAGTTTTCATTTGACGTTAATAGGTAAAAACTGTATAATTGAGTAAGAATTTGGAAAACTGCAGCAGTGCTGCGGGCAGGAGAAGGTTATGGTTGCATTAAAAGTTGAAGATGTCAGGGCATTTACATCCAAGCTGTTTGTAAAAGAGGATTTTGACGGTTTTCTTGTGAAAGAGATCACCATTGTCACCTTCAACAGCTTTACCATTGACGGTCATATTAAACAGGGGTATTATTCGGAGGAAGAGCTGGAGGAGAAACAAATTGGGGATTTTTCTTCGTGGAAAATGCTTAAGCCTATCTGCTTTTCGCTGATCAAGGGAAAGAAGCTTCCGGGGAGCTTTCATATTGTGTTGTGTCTGTCGTCCCATGATGTGGAGCAATTTGCAGGAAAATCCGGAACAGGGATCGCAAGCGGACAGATTCAGGGACTTTATCTGAATATCCGGTACGAAGACGGCGCATTATATTGTGTAACGGGAACTTCTCTGAATTTCTTTACACTGGACAAGACGCTTGAAACGGAATGGGATAACGCGGTAAGGAATTTTATGCGTTCCCATGAGATTGTGTGCACTTGAGAAGAGGCAGGTCCCATATGAAGGGGGAGGACAGCATATGGATAAGATGGAAATGTCTAAAAAACTGGAACAGCTGGTCAGCAATGCCGCCGCAAAGGAGAACCGCCTGGAGATGACGGAGGTGCTGGATGCATTTGCCGGCCAGCAGGTGACTCCGGAGGAGATGGAGGATGTTTACCGCAAACTGGAGCTGAAGGGTGTCCAGATCCAGGTACCTGAGGAAGGGGAGGAAGTAGTCCCGGACAGTGAACTTCTCCTGGATGATGAAACGCCCCTTGACAATACGGGGCTGGTGAGAGAAGAGTTTAAGTGGAGGTTCAGGGACAGTGATACGGATGATCCGGACAGCGGCAGCGCCCACATGGACAGCAGCGGGGAGGATGGGGAAGAGGAGTATGATGAATACCAGTCCGAGAAAATCCTGGACGGAGTATCCACCGCAGATCCTATCCGTGAATACTTAAAAGAGATCGGCTCCATTTCCCTCCTGACACCGGAGGAGGAGACAGAACTTGCAAGGCGCAAATCAGAGGGAGATGCCGAGGCGGGCCGCAAGCTGGTGGAGGCCAACCTGCGCCTGGTGGTGAGCATTGCCAAGCGGTATACGGGCCGTGGGATGAGTTTCCTGGACCTGGTCCAGGAGGGGAACCTGGGCCTTATGAAAGCTGTTGAAAAGTTTGATTACGCCAAGGGATACCGTCTCAGCACATATGCCACCTGGTGGGTGAAACAGTCCATCACGCGGTCCCTGGCAGACCAGTCCAGGACCATCCGCCTGCCGGTGCACATGGTGGAGGCAGTGAACAAGATCAGAAGAGCCCAGCGGAGCCTTTCGGTCCGGCTGGGACGGGAGCCGTCCACGGAGGAGGTGGCGGAGGAAGTAGGCTTTCCGGAAAAGAGGGTCATTGAGCTGATCCAGGCTTCCGGGGATACGGTTTCCCTGGAAACGCCCGTGGGAGATGAGGAGGGATCCAATCTGGGGGATTTTGTGGCGGATGACGCCAATGCATCCACAGAGGATAAGGCGGAAAGCTTTCTTCTCAGGGAAGAGATCGATGCCATGCTCCAGGGGCTGAACCCCAGGGAAAGGGAGGTCATTATCCTCAGGTTCGGTCTTGAGACAGGCCATCCCCTGACCCTGGAGGAGGTGGGGAAACGGTTTAATGTTACCAGGGAGAGGATCCGGCAGATTGAGACAGCAGCACTGAGAAAACTGAGAAATCCTTCCAAAAGCAGGAAAATCCGGGATTTTCTTCCCGGCTGATGACATTGCCTGAATCGATAAGTTCTTGCGAATATATGATGCAGGAGCGAATGTTGCATACCAATTAAAGAATTTCCCTGAATATGGGCATATAGGCTGGTGATCAACCAGCCTTTTTGTATACCCAAAATTAATGTGTGAAGTAGACATAACTAAAAAATAAATATAAATAATTATATTTTAATCTATAATTACCATTGAACATATTAAATACAATTCATTCGTATGTGAATAAATGATAAAATATATTATACAAATATATTGACTTGTACAAAGTGCACTGATATAATAACAATGTCAAATATTAAAACATCATTTCATTTATTAAAATTTGGCTCATCTAACCATAGACAATGCTTTTACAAATTAAAATACAGGGAAATATCCTGCTTATGAATTTTAATTATTAAAATTATAGTTGTGATCCGGTTTCATGGAGCCTTCAAGCCATATACCTGAACCATTAAGGGTTATAGTATATGACAAAACGATATATTGTCATATAGAGCTGACAACAGCTCACCTGACAGTTCCCATTACAGCTATCACCCCGGGGCGTTTAAGACTCCATGTGATCGAGAATTTATAGGCAGATTTAGATATGTTTTAAGATGACAACAAAATGATAAGGAGGTAAGAGGATATGATGATGGAGCCCAACTATAACATTGTGGTCATTGGAATGGGGAACATCGGAAAATTTTTGATGCCAGGTTACCGGTTGCTTTTGGGAGACAAGGTGGAAACCAATGTTTTCGGGGTACGCAATAATCCGGACAAAGTATCAGAGCTGCAAAAGCAGGTCCCGTTCCAAGTCTCGGCAGGTAATGCGCTTGAACTCCTTCGGGAAAAAAAGCCTGACATTGTGATTGTTTCCACCCCGCCCAAAGTAATCCCCCTTGTGGCGGAAGAAACCCTAAAGCCCTATTTTGAAGAGGCGCGTAAAGAAAACTGGAGACTGCCGGATATATATACCTTTGGTCCCACCCCGGCGCCTCAAATGTATCTGGATCTGCTGGGCGGGGATGTTCTGGTTGCAAAGTTTCTGCCCAGTATGGTCAAAGAGAAACAAGGGGTTCCTTTGCAGAAGCTGGGCGCGGGTTTTATATGCTTTGGCAGCCCCTTTCCAAAAGACAGGGAAGCGCGTGCCATTGAGTTCTCCAATGTATTCAGCCAGAGCTTTGTAATGGATCAGGATCAGAGTTTATGTGGTCTTTCCAGTAAGATTACTACTTATACTATTTCCGACTGCGTCTGTGCAATTGCGGATGGTTTAGCTGATAAGGGATTTCAGGTTCCCATTCAGGACATTGCCTCTGTGTGGCGCGCGGCGTTCCGCAAACATGCTGGACTGGAGGGGCAAGGGATGTATCCCTGCCGCGAGACGGATGCCCCTGAATATATTCGAGAATTTGTGTACCGCCTGTCTGTTTCATGGTATGACGGTATTCTGCGCTATATAGTATCAGTTGGGTTTGATAAAACATTGGCCCAGGGATTTCATGGCGCAAACTTTGAAGCCTTTTCTCTGGCAGTACAGTTGTCGGACCGGAATGAACTGGAGCTGGATATGAAGCACAGGGCAACAAAAGGCGGCGTGACAGAAAAGGGGATTTCCACTTTTCGCAGTTATTTTACCGAGCATTTACGTCAGGCCACCAGGGAATGGATGGATGGAACCCTTGATGAGAGCTTTTTTGACAGTGCGGAGGGGATTGCTTATATGATCAATATGACGGTGAACCGCCATTCTTATCGTTTGGCTAAACGTTAATACAAGGAGGGATAAAATGGGACGGAGCATGGTTAAGAGCGATATCCTTGTTATCGGAGGCTCAGGCGCAGGGGTAATGAGCGCTGTGACGGCTTCCCGGGAAGGCGCAGAAGTTGTCCTTGTCTCAAAAGGAAAAGTGGGGAAAAACGGCAATGCTATTATGCTGGGAGGCAGCTTTGGGGTGGATGGCCAGGGGGCCAGGGATGTCTGCGGTGAAGCTGATGCCAATCAGGAGTATACGGCGGAAAGCCTGTTTGAGAAAATGGTGGCCTGCGCCTTTGGCTTGGGGAACCAGGAGCTTCAAAAGAGGTTTGTGGAAGACGGTCCTTATGCTGTAAAGGAGCTGCTTCACTGGGTAAAGGAGTGTGGGAGTACTTTTGTGTTCGCCCCCAAGGCATGCCGTTGGCGGGCTGGAGGGGTGGCCTTTGGCAGAGCTTTGAAGCGGGGGCTGGAATCCCAAAAGGAAATTCCTGTTTATGAAGATATCATGGTATCGGATCTGCTTACCAGGGATGGTAAGGTCTGTGGAGCTATTGGATTTAATGTTTATACCGGGGAGATCATTGAGTTTCGGGCAAAGTCGGTCATTATGGCTACCGGAGGCTGGCAGCCCTATGAGCTTAAGAATACCAACAGCGATATGACAGGGGATGGAATCGCCATGGCCCTTAGAGCGGGTGCTAAGGTTAAGGACATGGAGTTTCTTCTGGCAATTCCCACAATCCAGGAGCCCCTTTACGCAAAGGGGTCCATCCTTCCTTTTCAGATGACTATGCCAAACATCTTTCCGTTGCGGCACAAGGCCACTGATTTGGATGGCAAGGAGCTTCCTTATTCCTCCGAGCCAAGATTTAAGACGAATGCTTCCAACAGTAAGGTCAAGAAACTTCTCTATTGTGCCTTTTATGCTCCCGGCATGTATGAAAAATGGGATACATATGGGAACCGTTTTTACATGGATTATTCGGCTTATACGGATGAGGAGATCCGGGATGGTTTTAGGACATTCTATGAAAACCAACACTGGTGGCATGGAAAGGATAAGTACCACCACATCGATCTTCAGCAGCTGGCTGAGGACATGATCGCCAATGGCAAACGGCTGATGTGCGGTTTTGGAAACGAGTACAGCATGGGCGGCATTGTTGTCAATGAGAAGTTTGAAACGGATATTCCGGGCTTGTACGCGGCAGGAGAGGTCACCGGAGGTTTGTTCGGCGCTTTCCGAAGCGGTGACGGCCTGACGGAAATGCTGGCTAACGGGCTGACAGCCGGAAAAAATGCGGCAGTTTACGCCAAGAATGCTGCTGACCTTGAGCCTGCTAATCTGGATAAGGCAGAGGAATTTTTGGTGGGGCCCAGAAAGAAATCCCAAGGGGTCAGTGCGATTGAGGCTTGGAAGAAACTGGAACAGATAAGCGAGGAAGGTTTTGGATTTGTCCGTGATGGCAGGCGGTTGCAGCTGGCTTATGACCATATACGAGAGCTGCGGGCTTCTTTGGATCAATTGGCGGCGCCTGGCGCTGATCAATACAACCTGGAATGGATTAATTCCGTAATAATCCGGAATCTGGCTTTGTGTACGGAAATTGGAATCTATTCTGCGCTGAACCGAAAAGAAAGCCGGGGGTGCCATCTGAGAATGGATGAGCAGCAGGTAGACAATGAAAACTTTCTGTTCAGCTGGTTGGCAGAACTGAAAGATGGAGAGTTGGTCTATGAAAAGGAAGTACCTATCCCTACCTATCTGCCCCTTGATACCAGGAATTATCCTTCAGTTCTGGATTGCATAGCTGAAACGATTTTGAAAGGAGAGATGTCATGAGGGTAGAGATTAAAAGAAACAAGGACATTTCTGTTTATGAGGTTCCGGTTGTACAGGGTATGAAGGTTATGGATGTACTGGATTACATATATGCCAATCTGGATCATACACTGGCTTATTATCGTCATTCCTCCTGCTGCCAGGCAATTTGCGGACGCTGCGCCTGCCGTTTAAATGGCAGAACCATTCTGGCGTGTGCGGAAATAGTGGATATTGATGCTGAAAAGATGTTTCTGGAACCTGGGGAAGGGACGCTTGTCCGGGATTTAGTGGTAATCCGTTAAGTATGAAAAAACAATTGTGAAAAATGAAAGGATGAGGTACGAAAATGAAAGTGAAAAAATTAGTTTCATTAGGTTTAGTATTGGCAATGATGATTTCAGCTGCTGGCTGCACAAGCAGCAAGAAGGCGGACACAGCCGCGCCTGCCGGTACAACCGGCGCATCGGGGGAGACTGCAGGGGAAAGCAGCGGCAATCCATCCGGTGATCCGGTAACCCTGGATCTTGTTACCGGAAGCACCGGAACTTCCTGGTACTCCTACGGTGCAACATTTTCTGAGGTAATCCCCAAGGGACTTCCTGCCGGTTCCATGATTAATGCCGTAGCCGAGGGCGGCGCCACTTCCAATCCCATTCAGGTTGCAGCAGGCACCTACCAGATGGGGATCGGATACAACTTATCAAATAAATGGGCATATAACGGTGAGAACCTGTACACAGAGGCTTACGACAGCCTTCGCGGCATTGCCGGTTATTTAGACACGTTCTACTATATTGCGCTGGTCCGCACCGATGCTGGCTGGACGGATCTGGCCGAGGTGGCCGCCAACCACACCCCCATAAAGATCAGCGTGCTTCCTGCAGGGAACATGGGCAATATCGTTACATCCATGATCCTGGAGTATTACGGCATGACCTTTGACGATATCATTTCCTGGGGCGGCACGGTAGAATACGCGGACTGGAGCACCAGTGTGGAGAATATCAAAGATGGACGTACGGATTTTGTATGTCACAATATTACCCAGGGCCATGCTGCCGTGACAGAACTGTCATCCACTGTTGACATGACCTTTATCCAGTTCCCTCAGGAGATGATCGATACATTTACCGGTGAAAAGGGATTCAGTCCTGAGACTTTGCCGGCCAACTGCTTCAAAGGACAGGACGCCGCCATTGATACTTTTGGAGTTACCTCCTCATTATTCTGTACCGCAGACATGCCGGATGATGTAGCATATGATATTGCAAAGGCATTGTGTGAAAATGTGGATGATGTGAAGGCGGGACACACTGCCCTTCAGCGTTTTACAGCTGAAAAGGCCGGTGATCTGGCTGGTATGGGCCTTCCGCTCCATCCAGGTGCTGAGAAATATTACAAAGAAGCTGGGATACTGGACTGATAAAAGGGGCCTGGGATGATAGTTCTAAGCCTTGAATACACTGAAGAAAGGGTATAGAAACTAAATTATGAAAAAAAATAAATACATAGAAGCGTTCTGTAATCCAGGAGCGATCTGGGCATTGGTTTGGGTCATGTTCCAGCTTTGGGTAGTGGTCAGAGGCTCCTATAGCGCCCTTATCATGCGTCCCATCCATGTCTGTTTTGCTATGGGATTGGTATTTCTTACATTTCCAACCTTCAAAAAATATAAGGTTCCAAAGGGGGAGAAATATCTTCCCCAGTGGTATGAATATATCTTCGTGGGAATCATTCTTTTCTGCTGTGTCTATATGGTGATGAACAGTACGCGCTATGACACCAGGATGGCCTACGTGGATCCCCTTACCACCATGGACTATGTTACAGCCATAGCCCTGCTGCTTCTGATGCTTGAATGCAGCAGGCGTGCCGTGAATTTGGCTTTGACCATCATTGTACTGATTTTTATCGGCTATGGATTTTTTGGGGAAATGATGCCGGGCCTGCTGGCGCATTCCAATATGTCGCTTGCAAAATTTGTGGAGGTGCAGATATTCTCTACTACGGGTGTATTTGGTTCACCTGTGAGCACTGCCTGCGGTACTGTGTTTTATTTCCTTTTGTTTGGTGCGTTCCTGACAGCGACACCGGCAGGCAGACTGTTTGTGAATATCTCTACCCTGCTTACCCGTAAGGCCAACGGAGGCGCGGGAAAAGCTACAATCGTGGCTTCCGCTCTTTTTGGCATGATTTCTGGCAGTGCTCCGGGCAATGTAGCTTCCATTGGAACCATCATGTATGAGCCAATGAAACAGCAGAACTTTGAGAACCGTTTTACCGGGAGTATTTTGGCCATTGGCGGAACCGCAGGACAGCTGATCCCTCCTGTAATGGGAGCAGCGGCATTTATTATGGTTGATATGACGGGGATCAGTTATTCCAATATCATGCTGGCAGCCATTATCCCTTCATTTATCTTTTTAGCAGCCCTTTACTTTCTGGTTGACATGTACGCCAGGAAAAATAAGCTGGCCAAGCCTCAGATTGAGGCAGCGGCATACCGGAAAGAGATTATGAAGGACATCCATCTGCTTCTAAGCGTGGTGGTTTTGGTTGCGCTGATTATTCGGGGCGGTTCTATGATGCGGTGCTGTACCTATGCAACAATTGTGCTGATTGCCCTGTGCATGATCCGCAAGGATACACGGATTACGCTGTTTGACTTTATCAAAGCCTTGGTGGCCACCGGAAAACAGGCTGTTATTGTTACCATGCCCTGTGCTCTGGCCGGCATTATCGTTGGTCAGATCACTGCCACGGGCCTTGGGATCCGCTTTTCCAGCATGATCAATGCATTGGCCAGCAGCAACCTGCTGTTTGCTCTGATCGCCACAATGCTCATGGCACTTGTTTTAGGCATGGGCATGCCTACCAGTGCGGCTTATATCATGTCGGCCACATTGCTGTGTCCCAGTATTATTAAACTGGGCGTGCCTGTTCTGGCAGCACACTTTTTTGTATTTTATTTTGCCAATCTGTCTATGATCACTCCGCCTGTAGCGCTGTCTTCTTTCACCGCCGCGGGGATTGTGAACGACAATATGTGGAAGCTTGGCCTTTCAGCGTTTAAATACAGTTTTATTATTTTCCTTATACCTTATACCTTTGTGTATAGTCCGGCCATGTTGGGGATTGGGACTCCCTTGGAGCTTTTCCAATCCGGTCTTACCTGCCTTGTGGGGGCTTACGGATTGAGTATGGGGCTGATTGGATGCGGGATCGGGCCCATGAAAATGTTGGAACGGGTATTGGCGATTGCGGCTTCCCTGTGCTTAGTTATTCCGGAGACTGTCACGGACCTGATAGGGGTAATCTTAATGATAAGCCTTTTGAGTTTGCAGGTTATGCGGAGCAAAAAAGAAAAACAGGTAACGGTATAAGCTTAAATGAAATTATTAGCACTCAATAAAAATGAGTGCTAATTTTTTATTGACATTTTCTTCAGTAGGTACTAAAATGTACCTTGTGAGTAAGCATACAGAATTTACAAGAACTATTATTATATAAGAAAGAGGCGGATGAAAGATGGCAAAGAAAGGCAGTTTATCAATCACGAGCGAGAACATTTTCCCGGTAATCAAAAAGTGGCTGTACTCAGACCACGATATTTTTTACAGGGAGCTGATCAGCAATGGCTGTGATGCTATTACAAAACTGAAAAAGCTGGAATTGATGGGAGAGTATGAAAGACCTGAGGATGTGGAATATAAGATTCAGGTCACCGTGAACCCCACGGACAAGACCATCAAGATCACGGACAACGGTCTGGGCATGACAGAGGAAGAGATCGACAAGTATATTAACCAGATCGCGTTTTCCGGCGTGCAGGATTTTATGTCCAAGTACAAGGATAAGGCTAACGAGGACCAGATCATCGGACATTTTGGCCTGGGCTTTTATTCTGCGTTCATGGTGGCTGATAAGGTAAGTATCGAATCCCTTTCCTGGCAGAAGGACGCAAAGGCTGTCCACTGGGAGTCAGAGGGCGGAATCGAGTTTGAGATGGAAGAAGGGGATAAGGCAAGTGTGGGAACCACCATCACCCTTTATCTCAACGAGGACAGCACGGAATTCTGCAACGAGTACAGGGCCAGGGAAGTCATTGAGAAATATTGTGCATTCATGCCGGTGAACATTTTCCTGGATAATGAAACGGCAGAACCCCAGTATGAGACTATTGAGAAGGACGAGCTCACGGACAGGGACAAGGTGATAGAGACTGTCATCGAGCCTGCGAAGACTGAGGAAAAGGAAAATGAGGACGGGACCAAGGAAACAGTTGAGATCGAACCGTCCAGGGAAAAATATAAGATCTTAAAACGTCCGGTTGCTTTAAATGATACCAATCCGCTGTGGAACAAACATCCCAACGAGTGCAGCGAGGAGGATTACAAGAGCTTTTACCGCAAGGTGTTCAGGGACTACAAGGAGCCGCTGTTCTGGATCCACCTGAACATGGATTATCCTTTCAACTTAAAGGGAATCCTGTATTTCCCAAAGATCAACATGGAATACGACAGTCTGGAGGGAACCATCAAGCTGTACAACAGCCAGGTGTTTATTGCGGACAATATAAAGGAAGTGATCCCGGAGTTCCTGATGCTGCTTAAGGGTGTGATCGATTGTCCCGACCTGCCTCTGAACGTATCCAGAAGCGCCCTGCAGAACGATGGCTTTGTAAAGAAGATTTCCGATTATATCACCAAGAAGGTGGCGGACAAATTGTCCGGTATGTGCAAGACAGACCGTGAAAACTATGAGAAGTACTGGGACGACATTGCGCCCTTTATCAAATTCGGATATATTAAGGATGAAAAGTTTGCTGAGAAGATGGGAGATTTCATTCTCTACAAGAACCTGGACGGCAAGTACCTCACCCTTCAGGGCTGCCTGGATGAGAATAAGGAAAAGCATGAGAATACAGTGTTCTATGTGACCAATGAGAAGGAGCAGAGCCAGTATATCAACATGTTTAAGGAGGAAGGAATTGACGCTGTCATCATGCCGGCCGCCATTGACAACCCCTTTATCAGCCATGTGGAACAGAAGAAGGAAGGCCTTAAATTCCTGCGTATTGACACGGACTTAAACGCTGCCTTTAAGGAGGAAGTAAAGGAGGATGATGAGGAATTTAAGAAGACTTCAGAGGAATTGTCGGAGCTGTTTAAGAAAGCCCTGGATAACGACAAGCTGGACATCAAGGTAGAGAAGATGAAGAATGCCGGAGTGGCATCCATGATCACCGTGTCAGAGGATACCCGCCGTATGCAGGATATGATGAAGATGTACAGCATGGGCGGTATGGATATGGGAATGTTTGGCGGAACCGGAGAGACACTGGTGCTCAATGCCAACCATCCGCTGGTACAGTATGTGCTGAACCACAAGGAAGGGGACAATACAGGCAAGATCTGCGAGCAGCTCTATGATCTGGCCAGCTTAAGCCACGGTGCATTGTCACCTGAGCGTATGACAAAGTTTGTCAGCCGCAGCAATGAGATCATGATGATCATGGCTGGGGAAAAAGCTGAATAAAAAAATGGTTCCCGGGTGGGGATCATAGTAATAGAAAAAGCATTGCCTGGTCTGGTGGGACGGGCAGTGCTTTTTTGCTTTGTTCCTCTATTTTAATTCATCCATTGTGTTGAATAGTCATATTTGTGTGTTTATTTAAGATTGTTGGCCGGTATGGGCAATGGTATAATTCGTATATCAAAGGAGATCGGATCCGATACAAGCAAAAACTAATTATAAGAGGGAGAATTATATGAGAAAGAAAAGAATGATATCTTTATTGGCGGCAGTGGTGACGGCAGCTTCCCTGCTTGCCGGCTGCGGTTCATCGTCCGCTACAGCCGGCGGTTTGGGGGAAACAGCCGGGGCCGGTTCCCAGAGAAAAAAGATCACAGCCCTGTTAAAAGGATCCGAGACCTCGGAGTCCAATATGATATACGGCAAGGCGATCAAGGATTTCTGCCAGCAGAAGGGCCTGGATTGTGAGATCGAACTTGTGCCCACGGATGCGGATTATATTACAAAGCTCCAGCTTTACATCAACAGCAATTCCCTTCCTGATATTTACGGCTGTGCCAATGGCTCCTTGTCTGCAGCGGCCCAGGAAATTGACGCCATGGTGAATATAGGGGAGGAGCTGAAAAAAATCGGAAAATATGACTCCATGAATCAGGCGATCATTGATTTCCTTACGGATGCAAAAGACGGTCAGATGTATCTTATGCCCAACGCGTTGTATGCCGAGTATTTTGCCTACAGAAAGGATATCTTTGGTCAGTACGGGCTTGAGGTGCCAAAGACCTGGGATGAGTTCCTGAATGTGTGTAAGGTCCTTAAGGATAACGGAGAGATCCCCCTGATCGTAGGCGGCAAGGAAAACTGGCAGCTGATGCGCTACCTCTCCTTTGCCCCCTGGAGGGTGACCCATGACGGGTTCATAACAGGATATATCTCCGGGGAGGACAGCTTTGAGAAAAATGAAGCGGCAAAGGCGGGGGCTGGCCTGCTCTATACACTGGGGACAGAAGGCTACTTCCAGCCGGGCTTTTTGAGCACGGACAATACGGCCAACGGAGAACTGTTCTATGGCGGGACAGGCGCTATGATGTACTCAGGCTCAGGCGATATTGCAAAAGCAGATGAACTTTACGGCAATGGCCAGCTGGGATTTTTCCCGGTGCCGGACGTGGACGGCATGGAGAACATGGAGACCAACGTACCCCTTCACGCAGGATTTGCCTATGCCTTTAATAAACAGACCTATGATGATGTGATGGAAGAATTCTTCCAGTATCTCTGCAATGAGTTCACCGGTCTTTGTTATGACCAGGCCAAGGTGTTTTCGCCCTTTAATGATCCGGTGCCGGATTCAGCAGGTGCGATCATGAAGGAAGTGTACCCGTTCTTTGAAAATGCAAAGCAGAGCTGGGTATCCTGGGACGACAAGCTGGATTCAGCCACCCTCACAAAGCTGGTGGATCTACAGCAGCTGCTGGTTCAGGGCCAGATCACGCCTGATGAATACTGTGCAATTGCAGACACCTATGTAACAAAGTAGTGGGACGGTCCGGAGGGCCTTACCCCTCCGGACCGGGATAAGGAGGAACCATGCAGAACGCATTTGGAAAAAGAAAGGTGATCTTTACTTTCCTGCTTCCTGCTTTTATACTGTACACGCTTTTTGTGGCGGTATCAGTAGTCTGGGCCTGTTTTTACAGCTTTTTTGACTGGAACGGTGTGGGTTCCATGACATTTGCAGGGCTTAAGAATTATATGGATCTGCTGACCGGGGACCCGGTGTTCTGGCTGAGCGTAAAGAATACGCTGATCTATACGGTTGTGGATGTGGTGATCCAGGTGTTCGGAGGCCTGCTGTTTGCAATCTTTTTGACGCGGATCACCCATTTCAGGGCAGGGCTTCAGACCCTGTACTATGTGCCTGTGGTCATCTCGTCCGTGGCTATCTGCCAGATATTCAGCAAATTGTTTTCCGTTACCCCAACAGGTGTGATCAACGCTGTGCTGGGAGCCATCAATCCGGACCTGTTATACATGGAGTGGATCTCCAACCGGAAACTGGCCCTTTATGTGGCGGCCTTTGTAGAAGCTTATAAGTATCTGGGGCTTTATATGGTCATCTTTTATGCGGCCCTGATCGGCGTGCCGGGGGAATTGTCCGAGGCGGCCATTGTGGACGGAGCCAATGTGGTCCAGGAATTCATCTATGTAAAGATTCCGTATATCATGCCGGTGATCGTGGCCAATTGTCTGCTGGTATTAAACGGCTCACTGAGGTCCTTTGACGTCTCCTTCCTGCTGACAAAGGGAGGGCCGTCCAATGCCTCTGAACTGATGTCCACCTACATGTACAAACAGGCGTTTACCAGCCAGCGCTATGGATACGGAAGTGCGGTGGCCATGGCCATTGTGATCCTGTGTCTGGTCATTGGCCTGGGATTTCGGAAAATGACGGCGGAAAGGGAGTGATGGGATGAAGACAAGTCAGAAAAAAATGGTTTTTGCGCCTCTTAAAGGGCTGGCGGCCGTTATCCTTGCGGTCATTCAGGTATACCCTATTTTCTATGTGTTTTTATCCAGTCTGAAAACCCAGGAAGATTTCCGCAAACTGCCGTCCTATGCATTTCCCTCTTCCTTCCAGCTGGCCAATTACAAACGGGTGCTGGAGGTCAGTCCCATTGTCACCTACTTTAAGAACAGCATCATCATTCTGGTATTCACCCTGGCAGTGCTTCTGGTCATCAGTTCAATGGCCGGGTTTGCGCTGGCCAAGATCAAGTTCAAACGGAATCAATTCATGCTGAATTATTTTATGCTGGGGCTGATGCTTCCATGTCAGGTGGCGCTGATCCCCCTCTTTACTATTTTCAGCAAGATGGGACTGCTGAACACATATGCGGCCATCATACTGCCCCAGGTGGCATTTGCATTGTCCTACTCCATTCAGCTGTTTTATTCCTTCAGCAAGTTCATGCCCAATGTGTGTCCTATGTCCACCAACTCTCTGCTCACCGTGGGAAGCATGCTGGGATATCTGGAACTGCACTACAAAAACGACATTTCCCTGGATGAACTGGCGGATGAATTCCACGTGAGCCAAAACTATGTTACCCGCCTGCTCAAGCGGTATACGGGCAAAAGCTTTTCTGAGAATGTGCTGCGGATCAGGATGAATAAGGCGGTGGAGCTTATAACATCAACGGATTACAGTATTTCCAGGGTTGGGGATCTGGTGGGATATCATGATACCAGCTATTTTATCCAGGTGTTTAAGAAGCAAATGGGGGTAACTCCCAATGATTATAAACGGTTGTATTAGATTTACAGGACTAAAGGAATAAGGGGTGCTGCGGCGATGGTTCTTACCATCCTGCAGCGCCCCTTATTCCTTTAACTTATGGTCCAGCCAGTTCCTGTCAATTTCAAGGATCATGGCAGCCTCGTCCAGATCATGGGAATGCTCCAGCACCTCCCTGATATACTGTTTTTCAAATTCATCCGCCGCTGTTTTCAGGGGCTTGAACTGCAAAGCAGATAGGGAGCCGGATGAGCAGGTGGAAAAATGATAATTTTCCCGCAGCAGATCCTCGGTTATGACTGGCGCATCCTCCAGTACATAAAGCTTTTCCATGAAAATCGGAGGCGGACTGGCAGGGGCGGAGACCGTGGAGTTTTGGGGGACCATAGGCAGGATGGAAATAAATTTTGGTGAACCGGGAAAGCCTGTTTGTAACTGGTACATCTTTGCGCCATTCCCACGCCATATTAGTGCTATCCTTCATTTTGCGGGCCGCGTCCTAACAGGAACCGCCGCCTGTATTTCAGGTCCGCGTAGTCTGTGATTTTTTTCAAATACACGGCATCAAAGGCTCCGCCCACGATCCCTGCAATGGGGATCCCCTGCAGGAATTTCATGTATAAAAGCTGGTGGGAGAGAGCTTGGGCGGTCAGGCGCATCTGCGCCTTTTTTTCGTGGATGGATGTTTCTGCTTCACCTGTCATACGGATGCTGCCGTCACCGCCATGATTCTCCGCAATCAGCTGATTTACTTCCCCGTCCGCCCGGACAGCCATCTCACCTGGTAAAAGGGGAACCCGGATCAGCTTTAGGATAAAGCATTGTTCCCTCACCGTATCGTAAGAAAATCCGTAGTTCAATGCAATCTCGTAAATAGATTTAAGAAGCATTCCCGTAAACAGCGGAATATCGGGCAGCCCAATGCCAAGGGCGCCAAGCCCGATTCCGCTGGCGCCGGAGGCCAGGAGGTTGACCGCCCTGCTGTTTTGCGCGCGTTTGGAAAATGCTTTCAGATTCCGCCTGCTTTCCTTCAGGCTCACCGCGTACGCGCTGACCTTGTAGGCCGTCTCCCGATCCTCTTTGCGGTATGTTTTTTCTATGATGGGAGTGCCTTTTTCAAACACCACCTCAAATGCTTTGTAGAACGCCGTATCAAGGGTGGAGGACAGCTTAGGGGGAACAAGATGCTCCAGACGGCGGTTCAGAACGGATTCTTTTTCCATAGCAATTTTTTTGAGAAAACGCTCCTCCCGCCTTTGTAATCTGGCCCATTCTGCTTCAAGGGCTGTTTTTTTGTGGAAGTTCTTCATAGGATCACCTGTCTTTTCAAAATATGATACTATCCAACATAATACCACATAACGGACTTGACATCCATACCATATGCCACTATAATAGTTGAATGTTACAACTGTTGTATTATACAAACGTTCAGCGATCCATGGGATCCGGGAGGAAGGATGAATCAGTATACGGGAATATACCGCCGCTGTGAATTGTTGTTTATACGGAACGAGTTAGAACGATTTGGACTTCAACCGCTGGAGGGGAAGGTCCTTAATTTTTTGCGCAGGGGCAGCTGCACCCAGGAGGATGTGTGCGCCCATTTTGACATGGACAAGGGCAGGATCGCCAGAAATCTGTCGGAGCTGGAGGAAAAGGGGCTGGTCTGCCGGGTGGTCAATGAGAAGAATAAGCGGCAGAAGCTGGTGAGCCTGACAGCGGAAGGTGAGAAGGTTCTGGCGGAGACAGACAAGATATTCATGAGATGGGACGCAATCTGCTATTCCGGCTTTACGGAGGAGGAGCGGTCCCTTCATCAGGATTTTGTAAGACGTATTGCTGAGAATGCAATGAAATACCGACACAGACAAGGAGGATGTACAAATGATCAATAACCTGACAGAGGGAAAGCCTTTAAAACTTCTGTTTTTCTTTGCAATACCCATGGTGGTGGGAAACCTGTTCCAGCAGCTCTACAACATGGTGGACTCTATGGTGGTGGGCCGGTTTGTGGGCGAGGACGCCCTGGCCGCGGTTGGCTCATCTTTCCCCGTGGTATTCCTGTCAGTGGCAGTGGCGGCCGGTTTGTCCATGGGATGTACGGTGGTGATCTCCCAGTTTTTTGGGGCGGGAAAGATAAGGGAGATGAAGGTAACTGTATCCACCGCCCTGATCTCATTGGGTGTCATTGGGCTGATCATAATGGGGATCGGTGAACTGGCAGCAGGCCCTCTGCTGAAACTTCTGGGAACAGATCCGGATATCATGGCTGATTCCCTGGCCTATCTGAGGATCTATTTTGGAGGAGCCATATTCCTCTTTTTATACAATTCCCTGAATGGTATTTATAATGCATTGGGAGACAGCCAGACACCCCTTAAGTTTCTTATGGTGTCAGCCCTGACCAATATTGTACTGGACCTGCTGTTTGTCATTAAGTTTAATATGGGAGTGGCAGGCGTTGCATGGGCGACACTGATCGCCCAGGGACTTTGCGCATGTATTTCATTTTTTGTACTCATAGGGCGTTTAAGGAAGATGGAAAATGAACCCTCAGCCAGAGGAGCTGCCTTCGCCTATTTTGATATGGATGCGGCCAGGAGGATTGCCAAGGTGGGCGTTCCCTCCATGCTTCAGCAGTCCATCGTGTCGGTGAGTATGATGATGATGCAGGGACTGGTCAACTCCTACGGCAAGGTGTTTGTGGCCGGTTATACAGCGGCCACCAAGATCGATACCCTGGCCATGCTGCCCAATATGAACTTTTCCAATGCCATTTCCAGCTATACGGCCCAAAACATCGGAGCGGGCAAGATGGACAGGGTGAAGCAGGGATATAAATCATGTATGTTTATGGTATTTATCTTCTCACTGATCATCACCACCCTGATCTACCTCTTTGGCCCGCAGCTTCTGGGGCTGTTCCTGAACCAGGGGGCGGAGGGAAGCGCCATGAGTTACGGCCTTAAGTACATGAAGACAGTTTCCGTGTTCTATCTGCTGATGGGCGCACTGTTTGTGGGCAATGGTCTTTTGCGCGGAGCCGGGGACATGGGCGCATTCATGCTCAGCTCCATGGTCAACCTGTTTTCGCGTGTGGCCATCGCATACCTCCTTGCGCACTACATAGGCGCCAGCGCGATCTGGTGGTCCATTCCCACCGGCTGGGCCTTTGGATTTATATTTTCCTTCCTGCGGGTAAAGAGCGGGAAATGGATGTCAAAAAGTCTTGTGGAATAAAGTTCTGCGGAATAAAGTTCTGCGGAATAAAGAGAGTCCCATCACGCATAATTTACGAATGAGAACCCGCTGCTGCTGCATATAATTCTATAAATACAGGCAGAGGAGCAATGCCTTGGAACTATATGTGGTAAAACAGGGGGACAGTGTGGACTCCATTGCAAGGACTTTCAACATTTCCACCCAGACCGTGATCTGGGATAATCAGATTGAATACCCATACCGCCTGGCCGTTGGCCAGGCTCTTTATATTTCAGATGGGAATCCTGTCCATGACAGGACGCCTCTTTACACCAGTGGGTACGCATATCCCTTTATTGATAATGAGGTACTGGAGGAAACCCTGCCGTTTCTGGATGGACTGAAGGTATTTTCCTATGGGTTCACCCTGGAGGGAGAGCTGGTACCGCCCATGACGGATGATGCCTGGATGATTGAAAAGGCGCGTCAGTGGGGGACACGGCCCATACTGACGCTGACTCCGTTGGGGGAAGACGGACATTTTAACAATAACCTTGTATCCGGGCTGGTCAGGGATCATGAGCTGCAGCAAAGACTTATATGGGAGTTGGGACGCACCATGCAGGAAAAGGGATTCGGCGGCCTGGACATTGATTTTGAATATGTGCTGGCAGATGACCGGGAGGGGTTCGCAGCCTTTGTAAGCCTTGCAACAAGGGTGATGAACCTGTTCGGCTATCCTGTCTCAGTGGCTTTGGCCCCCAAGACATCGGCGGAGCAGAGAGGGCTTTTGTACGAGGGCATTGATTATGCGCTGTTGGGGGCGGCCGCCAACCGGGCTATGCTGATGACATACGAATGGGGGTACAGCCAGGGGCCGCCCATGGCCGTGGCACCCATCAACATGGTGAGACGGGTGGTGGATTATGCCATAACCGCCATCCCCAGGGAAAAGCTGAGCCTGGGGATTCCCAACTACGGGTATGACTGGGCCCTTCCCTATGAGAGGGGAGTGACAAGGGCCAGGACGATCAATAACAGGCAGGCCGTGCAGATCGCCATTGATTTTGGAGTGGATATCCGGTTTGACGAGACCGCCATGTCTCCCTATTTCCGGTACTGGCAGTATGGGATCCAGCATGAGGTGTGGTTTGAGGATGTCAGGAGCATCAAAGCCAAGTTTGACCTGATCAAGGAATACGGGCTTTCCGGGGCCGGTTATTGGCAGCTGATGAGTTTCTTTCGGGCCAACTGGCTGATGCTGGACCAGATGTTCTATATTGAGAGGGAGTGGCAGGTGATGGAACGGCTGAACTCAGTGGATGGGGCATAATATAAGACCTTCCTTTTGTTTGATCCATTTGACTTTTTCACAGACGGATATTAGAATGAAAAGGTATACAAAAAGAAAAATATTCTAGTAAAACAAAGGAAGGTGACTGCAATGCCGTTTGACTTTAAAAAGGAGTACAAAGAATGTTACATGCCAAAGGACCAGCCTGAGTTTGTTACGGTTAAGCCGGCCAGGTACATAGCTGTCCGCGGAAAGGGCGATCCCAACGAAGAGGGGGGAGAATACCAGCGCGGGGTGGGGATTTTATATGCAGTCGCCTATACCATAAAGATGAGCTATAAGGGACCCTACAAGATCGATGGCTTTTTTGAGTATGTGGTTCCTCCTCTGGAGGGCTTCAGGTGGCAGGACGGCGTTGATGGCGTGGATTATTCGGACAAAAGCAGTTTTAACTGGATCAGCGTGATCCGGCTGCCGGATTTTGTGAAAAAAGAGGACTTTGACTGGGCGGTAAGGGAGGCGGAGAGAAAGAAAAAACTGGACTGTTCCCTTGCCGAATATCTTACCATAGATGAAGGACTGTGTGTCCAGATCATGCACCACGGCGCATATGATGAGGAGCCAGCCACCGTTGCCAGGATGGATGGGTACATCGCCGCCAACGGCTATGAAAACGATTTAAGCGCCACCCGCCTGCACCATGAAATCTATCTTTCCGATCCCAGGAAGACCGAGGCTTCCAGGCGGAAGACAGTGATCCGGCATCCCGTAAAAATGGGTGCGGAGGAGACTCCGAGAGTACACATAGAAAGACAGGAGGACGTAAGAAGATGAAGGTTGACGCGGCAAAGATAATGGAGCTTGCAAGGACGGTAAAGCCCCTGTTTTTAGACCATGAGGGGGCATCCAGGATCCAGGTTAAGGGGGTGGCGGATTTTGTGACCCAGGTGGATCTCCAGGTGCAGGAGATGATACAGAAGGGGCTTAGAAACTTGTATCCGGATATCCAGTTTATGGGGGAGGAAAAGGATAACAGTGAGATCGACTTTTCAGGAGCTGTGTGGATCCTGGATCCTGTGGACGGAACCACCAACCTGATCCATGACAATAGAAACAGCGCGCTGTCACTTGCGCTCTGTGACAACAGGCAGTTGGAACTGGGGATTATTTACCAGCCCTACACGGACGAGATGTTTTATGCGATCCGGGGAGGAGGGGCATGGCTCAATGGAAAACCCATCCATGTAAGCGGTGTGGACACCATGGAGAGAAGCCTGATCGCCATTGGCACCAGCCCCTATGACCACCAGCTGGCGGACAGGAATTTCCAGGATTTTAAACAGGTGTTTCTGCGCTGCTCCGATATCAGGAGGAACGGATCTGCGGCCATAGAACTTGCCCATGTGGCCTGCGGCCGCACGGATGCTTATTTTGAGAGGGTGTTAAGACCCTGGGATTTTGCCGCTGGAATGCTGCTGATACAGGAAGCTGGAGGAAGGGTTACCGGTTACAATGGTGAGGATCCGGATGTTTCAGTGCCCAGTCCTATTGTGGCCAGCAATGGCCTGATCAGCAAAGAACTGCTGTCGATCCTGTCAGCCTGAAAAAAGTAAGTACAGTAAAAGACCAGGATTATACTTTAGAGAAAAAAACTTGCCATTCACCTTTAGCTATAGTATAATTTACAAAAATTAAAAACATATGCAAAAGGAGTGTTATACATGGCGATCAGAGTGGGAATTTTAGGATACGGCAACCTTGGAAGAGGCGTGGAGTGTGCGGTCAGGCACAATCCGGATATGGAACTGAAGGCTGTTTTCACCAGGAGGGATCCGGCGGGCCTTCAGATCCTTACGGAAGGGGCAAAGGTTTTATCAGCAGAGGATGCTCCCTCCATGAAGGATGAGATCGATGTTTTGATCCTCTGCGGCGGAAGCGCCACGGATCTTCCTGTGCAGACGCCCCAGATGGCGGAATATTTTAATGTGATCGACAGCTTTGATACCCATGCCAATATTCCTCAGCATTTTGACGCGGTGGACAGGGCTGCGAGGGCAGGCGGACATATAGGAATCATTTCCGTTGGCTGGGATCCGGGCATGTTTTCACTGAACCGCCTGTATGCCAGCGCTGTCCTTCCGGGCGGCAGGGACTATACCTTCTGGGGCCGGGGCGTAAGCCAGGGCCATTCGGACGCCATCCGCCGCATCCATGGGGTGAAGGATGCAAGGCAGTATACCATTCCGGTGGAGGAAGCGCTGACAGCGGTGAGAAGCGGGAGTTGCCCGGAGCTTACCACCAGGCAGAAGCACACAAGGGAGTGTTTTGTAGTGGCAGAAGAGGGGGCGGATCTTAAGGCCATTGAAACGGCCATTGTGACCATGCCCAACTATTTTGCAGACTATGATACCACGGTACATTTTATCTCGGAGGAGGAACTTCTCCGTGACCATGCAGGGATCCCCCACGGAGGTTTTGTCATCCGCACAGGCAAGACAGGCTGGGAGGATGAGAACAGCCATGTGATCGAATACAGCCTGAAGCTGGATTCCAATCCTGAATTTACAGCTTCCGTGATCGCGGCCTATGCAAGAGCCGCCTACCGGTTGAGCAAAGAAGGGCAGACCGGATGCAGGACTGTGTTTGACATTGCGCCGTCTTACCTCAGCGCCCAGGAGGGGGAAGAACTTAGAAAGCACCTTCTGTAAACCTATATAGCACAAATCGAATCATTCCATCATACCTTAATACAAACGGATATAAACCGATATATCCGGATCCATTGCACTGCATAAGAGCTACAGTACAATCTGAACAGGCCTGATATGGAATGAAACCATAAAGGAGCCGGGCCGCAACATGCGGCAGCAGGTAGGAAAGCACCTGTGGGACAGTCGTTTACTCGTATTGTCCCGCAGGTGTTTTTATTGTGTCACAGTAAAAATAAACCACCTGCTCTGCAGGTGGAGGGAATATCTTCAG
>NZ_JYHN01000063.1:0-4279 GCF_000954015.1 Clostridium sp. FS41 | reverse complement strand
CTGCCAGAACTGGATGTAAAGACCGGTGCCTGAGAGGAGGTGATCCCCATCATCTCCCGGCCGCCAGGGTCAAGGCGGCAGCAACCATCAACCAGAAAAAAGAAAGAGAGGTACATATATGGCAGTAGTAACCAATAAGCACGCAGCAGATCTTAACAGAGACGAGACAACCGGGCCAGATTTTGCCCCGAAGCAGCCCACCCCATATCTGTATGATAAGCCCACCAATGCACCGCACCCAGGCAACCACCAGAGCGGCAAAGGCGGCCCCAGTGACCGCAATAACAATGGTGTGGATGACAGCGAGGAATAAGTGCCAGAAAGGTGGTACAGCATGAGGACACTAAGATTTAGAGTATCCGGCCAGGAGTTGACGAGGGCTCCTGGCTGTGATTTTAGCAACATTATCGCGGGGACATCAGGTTATCTGCAGGTAGCGTTTGAGTTTGATAGGGATTGGGACGATACGGTCCGGGTGGCAGCATTTTACCCGTATCTGCAGTCACCGGAGGTTGGCAGACTGATCAGGGACGGGGTCTGCATTGTACCTGATGAGATAACGCCCTGTGATCAATTTAAAATCGGGGTAGTCGGTCAGCGTGAGAACGGGCAGCGGATTACCACCAATCTGATCACCATCAAACAAGAAAGGGGGAGTGGACAGGCATGGCAACAGTAGACGAGATCCTTACAAGACAGGCTTATGCAGCCGGGGATGAGACATGGACCAAGGATAACAACTATCCATCCTACACCATGTACGCGGAGCCGGAGTATGTCCCGGTCACCAACAAGCGTATTGCAGACTTTAATGACCAGGTATCAGTAAAGGGCGAGCAAAATGCCCAGTTTGTGGGCTTTCAGCTGCCCAGATATGATGACGCTATGGATTTGATCAAGCAAAATCTGTACATCCACTACCAGACAGTCTATGGGGGCAGTGACGGCGTACCCTGCAATGTATCCTGGTCGGACAATTACGTCAGGATGTGCTGGATGATACCCGGACAGGCAACGCAGGAGCCCGGATCAATCCAGATGATGATCTATGCAACCGGGACGGACAGTGTGGGAGACCGGACCGTCTGGAAAACCCTGCCGGCAACTTACACCATCCATGACGGCCTGGAGATAGGCGGCGGTATCCCTGAACCGGATCAAAGTTGGTATGAGCAGTTTGTGGCGCAGATGGAGGACAAGGTATTCACTGCCCAGGGATACGCCAATGATGCCCAGGCCAGCAAGACTGCGGCTGCGGGATCAGCCACGGCAGCAGCACAGTCTGCGGATGCATCCGCGCAGGCTCTGGCAGAGAATAAGGACTATGTGGAGAGCCAAAAAGAGACATTTGTGGGCTACAATAAGCGCGAGACTGATCTTAAGTACGCCAATGCCCTGACCGGCTCCGCGTCTGGCACTGGGCGGGTTACAGTGGGGGATGCGTGGGAGGCGCCGATACCTGACCTGGAGGTTGCGGGCAAGAGTGATCAGTTTACCACGACCGGAGCGCAGCTATTTGATATATCAACAGTCGGCGCAAAACAGAGTAATGGAATTATATTTTCTCCGTCAAAGGATGGAGTTATTGAAGCTATTGGCACAGCTACTGGTTACGCTTACGTCAAACTCTTATCTGATTATTCTCTGGAGGCTGGAGATTATTATATTTCAGGATGCCCATCAGGTGGAAGCACAACTACTTATTTACTTAATGTTACTGTTAATTTGACCGATAATACGCGCGAATCATACATTGATAGTGGGGACGGGGTATCGTTTCCGATTCTAAATGGAGATACGGTAACTGTATTGATGTCCTTGAATAGCGGTGTATCTGGACCATTGGTTTTCAAGCCCATGTTAAGCAAAGGATCTGCAAAGATTCCCTGGGAACCGTACACCGGCGGTCAGCCATCCCCCAGCCCAGATTATCCCCAGCCGATTATCAGTACAGGGACGGTGAGTACGGGGGCGCAGCTGCTGGATACGGAAGCATATGAATTAGGAACATTCGGAAACGCGACCGGAAATCCTAATGATTCAGAAATCACATATCGTTGGTTGCAGTATATACCAGTAACTGAAGGAAGCACAATATATTTTAAGAAACCATTGTGCATATGTTATTACGATTCAGACAAGAGATTTGTTTCGTGTGATGAATCACCCGGTATATATCAAAGGCTTGTACCACAGACGGCAGCATTCATTAGATGCAGGACATTTGCAGGTGATTTTGCGGACTTTAATCATCGGGACTATATGATTAGTAATAACCCCATTTCTGCATGGGAACCATACACTGGCGGCAAACCCAGCCCATCAGAGGAGTATCCGCAGCCGCTGGATGTGACGGTGACGGGGGCGCAGTTGATGGACACTTCCAGGATGGCGAGAACACACAACGAAGTACTGTTTTCTGTTAAAGAAGATGGAAGCATTTTAGTTACGGGAAATACATTGCAGAACCCTGCTAATTCGGCTGTTGCTTCAACTAATCTTTCGCCGGGAACTTACTGTGTTAGCGGAAGTGTACCGATAGGCAATACCAAAATATTTGTCAAAGCAAAGAAATGGTATAGTGATGGTACATCTGTTGTTATCAATGATACCTCTTTTATCGTAGATGGAACCGAAACTAAAATAGACTACTTTATTCAGCTGAATCAGGGAATATCAGAATTTAGCAAAATTGTGTATCCTATGCTGAATGCTGGTCCCACAGCCCTCCCCTGGCAGTCCTACCAGTCAGGGACCGCAACCATCACTCTGACGGAGCCGTTACATGGTATCGGGGATGTACGGGACAGGATCATGTGCAAGGACGGCGAATGGGGGATCGAACGATATTGTCCCACCATTACATTTGACGGCAGCACCGATGAAAAATGGAACGAGGCGAGTACAAATGATGCGGCCAAGAAAAGATATAACTGTAAGGTAGGCGGAAGATCGGCAGATCTCATACATCAAACTGCATTATGTAGCCATTTTCCCCTAATAGGAGCTGGGGGAACGTTAGGAAACATCCGTGGTTTTACCATTGCTAATGACTATATTCAGCTATATCTGGATGGTCGTCCGCTTGAAGAATTTAAGACATGGTTACAGGAACACCCAATCACCTTGGTTTATCAGCTGGATACCCCCACCTGGGAACCCCTCCCCGCCGCGACCCAATCCGCCCTAAACGCCCTTACCACCTTTACCGGCACCACCCACATCACCATCACTGCAGGAGGGCCGGAGCCGGACGTGGCGGTGGAGTATGTGCAGGATACCAGGGCGGTGATCGCGGATATCATGGCACAGATTGACGAAATTAGAAATGGAGGTACGACATGACAGCATTATTAAGGAGACAGGCCGTGATCGACAAGTACGCAGAGATCATAGGCCGCAACATATACAGCCAGTCCCTGCGGGATTACTGCTATAAGGCATACAAGGACGGCAACTACTACAGTGATTGCTCATCATCCATCTGCTACGCTTATCAGCAGGCAGGGCAAGGCTTTGGGATCACCAACACTGCGGGCATGTACAACTCCCCAAAGCTGACCACGGTGGATGCAGACATAGCCCAGGGCATCCCTGACACGTCCCGGTTACGGCCAGGGGACATGCTGCTGTTTGCCGGTACGGATGCCAGTAGGCCAAAGCGGATCGGCCACGTGGAGATGTACTGCGGTAATGGTATTATCTGCGGACATGGCAGCGGAAGACCGTCCTACAAAGACCTGACCGCCTACTGCAAGAGCCGGTATAACTCCTGGGCATCCGGGGGCTGGCGTAAGGGTCTGGTGGCTGTGAAGCGATACATACAGGATGATGCAGTGATGGAGCCGGAGCGGCCCAAGAAGTCTGGCTGGCAGGATAACACAGATGGCTCCCGAAGCTTTTACCTGGGCAACACAGGAGATTGTGTGCGCAACAGCTGGTACCTGGATACAGACGGTAAGTGGTACTGGTTTGACGGCGCCGGTCGCATGGTGATCAACACCTGGTATCAGTACAAGGGCGATTGGTATTACCTGGGTGCTGATGGCGCAATGGTAAAGGGCCTACAGGCGAGCGGTGATAAGTGGTATTACCTGGACCAGGACGGCAAGTTGTCCATGGATCCGGTGGTGTTGACGCCCGATCAGGATGGGGCGCTGCGGTGGCCGGGTATGGGAGAGTAATAAAAAGCGGCGGGGATCATTCCTCGCCGCTGTTCATGTCTCTTTCTTTGATTCTGATTATTTCATCAACTATTAATTTTTCTTCCCATTCCGGA